>CAKTED010000135.1 GCA_934546725.1 uncultured Oscillospiraceae bacterium
CACTGGAGGAACTATGGCCGCCACTCCTGGTGGTATAACCGATGGCGTATGTGGAGAATCTGGTGGCATAAATGGTGATGGAACCATCGTTCACGCGATAAGTACCGTCTGCCGGGGTTTCGTCGGCCGCGTCCAATTTGACGGCATCACCGTTATGCACGCGATAGACAGAGATATCCTTACCATCAGTATCGTAATCGATAGTGATGGACTGCAAGTACGGATTTGTGTCAGTGATTTTACCTTTCAGGATACCATTGACGAAGTACTCGATATTCATTTCCAGATAAGTCAGTGTTTCGCTACCGGAAATAGCCTTGATTTTATCAGCATCCGACCGAATATCGCTTTCGTTCCTGGACGCAATATATTGTATCCGCACAAAAGGGACAAGAGTTGCACAAATTTAAAGATCAGATAAAAAATACCGCACAAAACAGAGAACCGGCTCTGCATTTTGCGCGGCATCTTTAATTTGGTCTGTTCCGATCCAGATAGCCGGTGATAAATTCCGCCCACGGATATTGCAGCATGAATTCACCCTGATACCGGTTCACGGCGGTCACATCGCCCTGACAAAAGCGGTAATAATCGCAGTCCAGCAGTTCCGGCACTACTGCATATTCATTGTAGCCCTTGCGCAGAACCCTTTCTGCGCCTGCGGCCTTCAGTGCCTTATGCATGGCAGTGATAATTTTTTGCATATAGTTTGCCTGTTTGCGGTCATATGGCTCATCTTCAAACAGAATACCCGCCAGCTCCCGCACGGTGCAGGCATTGCCGAAGCGGCTGACGAGATAGGCAAAGCATTCCCTCGATTTGGCCCGTTCAAAACGCAGCGACTCGCCATCTGGCAGGAATACATCAAAGTTGCCGAAGCAATTGACCCGCAGCAGCGCATCCATTTTTGCGGTTTCAACAGGATGTCGGAGGTCATCCAGTTCCTGTCGCACTTTTTCCACTGTCACAGGCTTTTCAATATAGCCGCTGGCATGGAGATGCATGGCTTCGCCGGCATGTTCATTATATCCGGTGACAAAGATGATATTGATTTTCGGCTGAAGGTCTTTCAGCTTTCTCGCAAGCTCCAGCCCGGTCATACTGCGCATCCTGATGTCCAGAAAGGCGATCTCGCAAATGTTCTCCTCCGCACAGGCCAACACATCGCCGGGCTTGCTGAACGGAAAAATTTTTGCCTCTGGCAACACCTTTTGAATTGTACTGGTCAGAAGCTGCAACGCAAGACGTTCATCATCTACCACAAGAATTTTCATAATAATATCTCCATCTGCAAAGCCAGATTACCATGGTGCTGATTTTTATATTTTACCAATAGCGCTGAAATATTTCAACTACCCCGATGATATGCTCATCCCAACAAAAATCAACGATTCAGCCCTGACACAGGCCATTATATTCTTTTTTCTTATTTGTCACACATCATTGTATCACCTGCAGCCATGGAATTTACACTTTGTCCCCGGACTATTGCCTTTTCATAATGTTTATGTTACACTTACGTGGGCTTAAATTAAACACGTTCACATTGGGGAGGAAAATTAATGCATAAAGACGGACACAAAAGAAGCACATTCTCGGGAAAGCTCGGGTTCGTGCTTTCAGCCGCCGGAGCTTCGGTCGGTCTCGGAAACATCTGGCGCTTTCCATATTACGCCGCGAAATATGGCGGCGGTATTTTTCTGCTTGTTTACATCATTCTCGCGCTCACCTTCGGCTACACGATGATAATGGCTGAAACCTCGCTTGGCCGTATGACTGGCAAAAGCCCCGTCGGTGCATTTTCCGCCTTCGGCAAAACCCTGCTTCGTTCCTCAGGCGGCTGGATAAACGCCATTATTCCGATACTCATAGTCCCCTATTACTCCGTTATCGGCGGCTGGGTCATAAAATACCTCGTCGAATATATTATCGGCAATGGCGGCAAGCTTGCTGAGGACGGCTATTTCACGGCCTTCATATCAAACGGACTTTCCGCCGAGCTCTGTTTTATTATTTTTGCAACGCTCACGCTCCTCGTCATCTTTGCAGGCGTTCGTAACGGTATTGAACGTGTTTCAAAATTCATGATGCCCATACTTGTTGTACTGTCTGTTATCATAGCCGTATACTCGGTCACTCGCCCCGGTGCGCTTGAGGGCGTCAAATATTTTCTCGTCCCCAATATTGAGCATTTTTCATGGATGACGGTGGTTGCGGCGATGGGTCAGATGTTCTACTCGCTTTCCATAGCCATGGGCATCCTGATCACCTTCGGCTCCTACATGCAGAAGGACACCTCCATTGAGGGCTCCACCCTTCAGGTGGAGATATTCGATACAGCCATAGCCATTATGGCGGGCCTCATGATAATTCCCGCCGTATTCGCCTTCTCCGGCGGCGATCCCGAGGCTCTTCAGGCCGGACCATCGCTCATGTTCATCACCATTCCCAAGGTGTTTGACAGCATGGGCCTCGGCACAGCCGTTGGCATACTCTTCTTTGTCCTTGTCCTCTTCGCCGCGCTCACAAGCTCCATCGCGCTCACGGAGAGCGCCGTTTCCACATTTCAGGACGAGCTTAAATGGGGCCGCAGAAAATCCACCGTCATCGTGGGGCTCATAATGCTCGTACTCGGTACTCTCTCCTCTCTCGGTTACGGTCCCCTGGCCGGTATCAAAATAATCGGCATGCAGTTTCTTGACTTTTTTGATTTCATCACAAACTCTGTCATGATGCCCATTGCCGCTTTCGCCACCTGCCTGTTTATCACACGCATAGTCGGCATCGGAAAAATCGAAGATGAGGTCCTGCTTGATAACGGCAGCTTCCGCAGAAAAAAGGTTTTCAACATAATGATACGTTACCTCTGCCCTGTCTTTGCCGTGATAATTCTCCTCAGCTCCATAGCAAACGCATTCGGCCTAATAGCACTGTAATGGAACATGAAAGCTCCCCGGTCCATCATATGATGAACCGGAGAGCTTTCAACATTTTAACGCTGTTCATTTTTCAGCCGCAGGCATCAGGCATGGAACTCACTGTCGCTGAACACATCGAGCACGGCCTCTGTGGCGCGCTTTTCCGCCTTTTCATAAAGCTCAAGAAAGCGGCGCCCCTTCTCCGTCAGCACGGAGCCATGCTGTGCGTGGCGCTCGATCAGCTTGAAGCCGAAGTATTCCTCCGTGCCGTTAATGCTCTTCCAGGCCTTGCTGTAGGCCATATTCATGTCCTTTGCAGCTTTGTTGAGCGAATGGTAATTTTCCACTCCCCGCAGGAGCATAGCGGTACCTCTGCCAAAGGCGCATTTAGTATCGCCCTCCGGGGCGAAAGCCATAATTCTGACCTTGTAATAAAAATTGTCCGCCATTATTATAGTCACACTCCCAAAACTGCAATTTTTAAATATGGGACTGCCTTACAAAAGGCAGCCCCAACAGTTTATCATTTTGCATATTCTACCGCTCTGGTCTCGCGCAGAAGATTTACCTTGATCTGACCGGGATATTCCATCTCCGTCTCGATCTTTTTGGCAATATCTCTTGCCAGCAGGATCATCTGATCCTCGCTGACCTCTTCGGGCTTGACCATTATGCGGATCTCGCGGCCTGCCTGAATTGCGAAGGAGCTGGCAACGCCGGGGAATGCGTTGGTAAGCTCTTCAAGCTTTTCAAGACGCTTGATGTAATTTTCGATATTCTCGCGTCTTGCTCCGGGACGCGCGGCCGAAATGGTGTCCGCCGCCTGAACGATACATGCAATTATGGTCTGCGGTTCAACGTCTCCGTGATGCGCGGCAATGGCGTGAACAACGGCCTCGCTCTCCTTGTAGCGGCGGGCAATATCAACGCCTATGCTGACATGGGAGCCCTCGACCTCGTGGTCTATGGACTTGCCTATGTCATGCAGCAGGCCGGCGCGTTTTGCAAGCTGAATGTCCGCTCCAAGCTCCGCGGCGAGAAGTCCCGAAATGTGCGCCACCTCAATCGAATGGTTGAGCACATTCTGACCGTAGCTCGTGCGGTACTTCTGACGACCAAGCAGCTTGATTATCTCCGGATGCAGACCGTGGATACCGGTTTCAAACGTTGCGCGCTCACCCTCAGCCTTGACGGTAGCATCGACCTCACGCTTTGCCTTTTCGACCATTTCCTCAATGCGGGCCGGATGGATTCGACCATCCTGAATGAGCTTTTCAAGAGAAATTCTTGCGATCTCGCGCCTGTACGGGTCAAAGCTTGAGAGCGTAATGGCCTCGGGCGTATCGTCAATAATGAGATCAACGCCCGTGAGCGTTTCGATGGCGCGGATATTGCGGCCCTCTCTGCCGATAACGCGGCCCTTCATCTCATCATTGGGAAGCGGAACGACCGAAACGGTGGCTTCTGCAACCTGGTCGGCCGCGCAGCGCTGAATGGCGAGGGTAATATACTCTCTCGCCTTGCTCTCCGCCTCTTCCTTGGCGCGCGTTTCGATCTCCTTGACCTTCATCGCGGCCTCGTGAGTTACCTCGGACTCAAGGTTCTTAATAAGGTAATCCTTTGCTTCGTCAATAGTGAAGCCGGATATCTTCTCAAGCATTTCAAGCTGGCTACGCTTGAGAAGCGTGACCTCTTCCTTAAGGGCGTCAGCCTCGGAAATTTTTCTCGTCAGAGTTTCGTTTCTCTTTTCGAGACTGTCATTCTTCTTGTCGAGAGTTTCTTCCTTCTGCTGAAGTCTGCGTTCCTGCTTTTGCAGCTCAGAGCGGCGCTCGCGAACCTCTTTTTCGTACTCGGTGCGGTTTTTGTGAATCTCGTCCTTTGCCTCGAGCAGAGCTTCCTTCTGCTTGCTCTCAGCGGTTTTGATGGCGTCGTTAATGATTCGCTTTGCTTCGTCCTCGGCGCTTGCTATCTCGCGCTCGGAAACCTTGCGGCGATATGTGATCCCGGCAAAAAATGCCGCAGTGCCAAGTCCGATAACAATAACGGCGATGATTAAATAATGATACCACATCATGAACGAAGGCATACCTCCAATCTGTATTAGATTTACACAAGTATGAAAACACATAAGTATGTTCATGTGTAAAGC
>CAKTED010000136.1 GCA_934546725.1 uncultured Oscillospiraceae bacterium
CGCCAACGTACATTACAAGGATATCGGTTGAAATGTGCTTGACTACGCTCAGATCATGAGTTACAAAAATATATGTCAGTCCCCTCTGCTCCTGAAGATCCTGAAGCAGGTTGAGTATCTGCGCCTGAATGGATACGTCAAGAGCCGAAACAGGCTCGTCGCATACAATGAATTTCGGGTTCAGCGCCAGCGCACGGGCAATTCCGATGCGCTGCCGTCTTCCGCCGTCCAGCTCATGGGGATATGAATAGGCATATCGCCGGGACAGCCCGACAAGATCCATCAGCTCAAATACGCGCTTTTCCATCTCGCTCTTTTTCATTCCGCCAAAGGTCTTTATCGGGTCGGCAATAAGATCCGCAACGCAAAAGCGGGGATTGAGCGATGAAAACGGGTCCTGAAAAACTATCTGCATATCCTTACGCAGCTCACGGTTCTCCCTTTTGCTTATATTTGTTATGTCCCTGCCACGAAAGTATATTTTTCCGTCCGTATTGTCAACAAGCTTCAAAACGGTTCTGCCAAGGGTGGATTTTCCGCAGCCGCTCTCTCCGACTACTCCCAGGGTCTCCCCCTCGTTGATGGTGAAGTTCACATCGTCCACCGCGTGCAGAGTACCGTATGGCGTATTGAAATATTTTTTCAGATGCTCAACTCTTAAAATTTCGCTCATAGCGGAACCTCCTTACAGTCTCGCGCAGCGGACGAAGTGACCGGGTTCGACCTCAAGATATTCCGGCTCCTCCGCTTTGCAGGAATCGCACGCGCGCTCGCATCTTGTGCAGAATTTGCAGCCCTTCGGCAGATTTGCCGGATCAGGCATCAGTCCGGGTATCGGCCTGAGGCGCTCAACGTTCTTATCAAGCGACGGTATGGAGCCGAAAAGTCCTTTTGTATACGGATGAAGGGGATTATCAAAAATATGCTCCAGCGTACCGTATTCTACTATCTCCCCGGCATACATTATCGCAACGTCATCGCAGGTCTCCGCCACTATGCCAAGGTCATGAGTTATGAGCAGCATGGCGGTTTTGAGGCGAAGCTTGAGATCGTTCATAAGCTCCAGCACCTGCGCCTGAATGGTCACGTCCAGCGCCGTGGTCGGCTCATCCGCAATGAGCAGTCTCGGCTGGCAGGCGAGCGCCATTGCAATTACCACGCGCTGCTTCATCCCGCCCGAAAACTGGTGCGGATATTCGCCGCTCCGCTCCGGTCTTATGCCAACCATCTCGAGCATTTTCAGGCTCTGCTCCGTCGCCTCCGCCTTTGAGCAGCCGCTGTGCAGCCGGATAGACTCCGCTATCTGATCTCCGACGCGCAAAACAGGATTCAGCGCCGTCATCGGGTCCTGAAATATCATGGATATCTGGTTGCCGCGAATTTTGCACATTTCCTTTTCGCCTGTCTGAAGCAGGTTTTTCCCGTCAAACAGTATCTCGCCGCTCACGATTTTTCCCGGCGGGTTTGGCACCAGCCCCAAAATTCCGAGAGCCGTCGTCGTCTTGCCCGCGCCAGTTTCGCCGACAAGCCCCAGGGTCTTGCCCTCGTCTATGGCAAGGCTTACGCCGTTTACGGCGCGAACAACGCTTTTTCTCGTGATATAGTGAACGGTAAGATCGTTTATTTCCAGCAAACTCATGGTATCACCTTAATCCTTCAGTCGGGGGTCAAGTGCATCGCGGAGTGCATCGCCCAAAATATTGAAGCTGAAAAGCGTCAGTCCTATAAACAGAGCCGGAAAAATTACGATCGGCGGGAAATCACGCAGAAATTCCCTGCCTGCCGACAGGATGGAGCCCCATTCCGGAGTCGGCGCCTGAACGCCCAGTCCAACAAAGCTGAGACCGGAGATCGCCATTATGTTACCTCCAATATCCAGCGTAGCGCTGACTATCAGGGGCGCAATGGTGTTTGGCAGCACATGCCTGAATATAATGCGGGCATTAGTAGAGCCCGTGGCCTGAGCCGCCTCGATATATTCGTTTTCCTTAATGGTGAGAACCGTCGAGCGCATAACGCGGGCGCTGTATGGTATGCCGGCAATGGCTATCGCAAGAGCCGTTTTCATCGGGCCGCTGCCCAGCGCGGACGAGACGGCAATGGCCATCAGAAGGCTCGGGATCGACATGAGCACATCGAGTATTCTCGTAATGATATTGTCTACGCGTCCGCCAAAGTAGCCCGCCGCCGCTCCGACCGTAATGCCGACGGCACTTGAAATAATGATCGCCACAAGGGAAACCAGCAGCGATATGCGTCCGCCGTAAAGCATGCGGGACCACAGGTCCCGGCCGAAGTTATCCGTTCCCAGCGGGTGCTCCAGGCAGGGGCTGATAAACTTGTCCTTAAAGCTCTGCGCGTCATACGGATATTTCGTGAACACCGGCGCGAAAATGACCAGTATGAGCAGGACGGCGATGATTATCAGCCCCAGCATGCCGAGCCGGTTTCTTACAAGCCGCGACAGAATATCATACATTCTGGTGTTTTTTCTGCTCATGGCAACAAGGTCGTCCGAAAGCTTTTCCTTCTGCTTCTTTGTTCTGAACATTATGCCACCTCCGCCTTACGCGCAGCTTTTTTCTTTTTCTTCTTTCCGGCAAACTGCGCCTTGATACGCGGATCCACCAATGCGTAGAGGATATCTACAACAATGCTCATCATGCACACGATAAAAGCCGTAAGAATAACCGAGCCGTTTACTATCGGGTAGTCTCTGTTTGATATTCCGTTATACAGATATGTTCCGAGCCCGGGAATGGAGAAAACCATCTCAACTATCAGGGCGCCGCCCATCAGCATTGCAAGCCAGCTGCCGGTAACGGTGATGACAGGTATCATGGTGTTCTTCATGGCGTGCTTTCTTATAACGGCGCTGTTTTTCAGCCCCTTCGCCCGGGCTGTGCGTATATAATCCTGACGTATCGTTTCAAGCATGGAGGTTCGCGTCATACGCGTCAGCAGCGCTATTCCGCCCAGCGAGTTAACAAATACCGGCAGGATATAGGACTTCCATTCATTCAGGCCGGACATGGGCAGCCATCTCAGCTTAACGCCGAAAACCACCAGCAGAACCGGAGCAATTACGAACGAAGGGATCGCAGAGCAGATAAGCGCAAAGGATGTAAAGCCATAGTCAAGAACGCTGTACTGCTTCGTTGCGGCAACAATACCGCAGGGTATGCCGATTATTACGGTAACGATAATGCTCAGAAACGCTATTTTGAACGTTGTTACAAATCTGTGCGACAGCTCAGATATTACCGGAACATTATTCATAAAGGATTTGCCAAAATCAAATTTGGTGATAATATTCCAGATATAGCCGCCAAGCTGCTGAATATAGCTTTTGTCCAGTCCCAGCTCGGCGGCCTTCTCGGCATATTTTTCCGGGGTATATGCGTTGCCGAGAAGCGTCATCACCGGGTCGCCGGGAGTCAGATATGTTATCGTATATACGATGATAAGAACGCCCAGCAGAACCGGTATGGCCCAAAGGATTCTCTTTATGATATATTTAGACAAACCGTAATCCTCCCCTCAGATATCTGTATATATGCAGGGAGCCGCACTCGCGGCGCGGCTCCCTGCGCACTCATTGGCGCCGTGCTTATTTCAACGGCCTGGATCAGTTCCATGCGGAGGCGTAGCTCATATCGGCAAGATTGTAATACTCACCGTTCATAACGCCAAGCTTCATCTGCGCAAGGTTGAAAACATCAGTGCGGTAGCCCACCTTGAAGTTGGCCTCTGCAAACGGTATAGCCAGATAGCGGTCATACGTCATCTGCTGAAGCTCCATCGACTTTGCTATTCTGGTTTCCGCATCAGTCTCGTATGCAACCTCAAGATACAGCCTGTTATATTCCTCATCATCAATGAAGGTCCATGTAGAGCCGTTGCGGTTGGCCGCCCAGTCAAGACCGCGAACATACTGCGCGTCAACGGAGCCGAAGTTATCGTAATAGAAGCCGAGCTCAACTCCCGAGCCTGGCGTCATCCAGTCGTTGATGGTGGCGGAGATGTCTTTCAGGTCATATGTGAATTCAACGCCGAGCTGGCTGCAATAATATTCAAAGGCCTCGCAGCACTTGCTGTAAAACGGCGTGCTCATCATAACGGTGTGCAGCTTAAGCGGGTTCGTTTCATCATATCCAGCCTCGGCAAGAAGCTGCTTTGCCTCGTCGATATTAAATTCATAGGTGCCGACGTTTTTGTATTCCGGCGAGATTTTGGGGACAATGGAGGTTGCCTCCTGATAGTCTACGCCGAGAACCACCTCGCCAAATTCCGCCCAGGGGATGCCAACGGCAAACGCCTTGCGGACGTTTTCGTCATACCAGCAGTCGTTCTCAAGGAAGCCCATCTGGAAAATGTAGTTAACGCCGTTGGAGCCGGTGTATATGTCAAAGCCGTCTCCGCCGTTATTCAGGAATCTTTCATACTCCGTTGCGCTGACGCTGCACATTACGATATTGCCGGCCTCAAGGTCAAGCTCCATCGTGGAGGCGTCCTGATAATACTTAAGCGTCCACTGGCGGATCTCTACGGGATTGTTGTCCTTATTCCAGTAATCGTCGCGGGCGGTGAAGGTTGCTCTGTCGTCGATCTTATACTCGGTGCAGGCATAGGGTCCGGTTCCGACGGGCTTCTGCCACTCAAGCGAATCCCAGCCGACAGACTCGCACCAGGACTTATCGTAGAGGTAGATGATATAGGAGGAGTAGAAGGCGGAATAGAACTTCTCAAACTTCATGGAAAGCGTCAGCTCGTCAATAACCTCGCACTCGTCATACAAAATACCAAACTCATAGGTGTAGGATGAGTCTCTTTCCGGATGGCTGGCGTAGCTGAACAGGAGATCCTCCGCGGTAGCCTTTTCGCCATTGGAGAAATAAATGCCGTCCTTCAGCTTCATTATCATCGTGTTGTCATCTTCAAAGTACCAGTCCTCAAGGATTTCGGAGTAAGGCTCCCTCGTTTCGCGGTCGATCTTGAAAACCTCGTCAAATACAAGGCTGCATGCGCCGTCATTTTCGGCTGGCGTACAG
>CAKTED010000137.1 GCA_934546725.1 uncultured Oscillospiraceae bacterium
GATAAGCCGGGAGACGCGAAATACGGCTTTATGCGCGGGCAGCTTACGGAGGGCTTCAGGCTGCTTATGGCTAAGGGAGTGAAGGAATTCGGACTTCACGCCTTTCTGGCGAGCAACGTACTTTCTGACGATTATTATCCCGCGCTTGCGGGCGTGCTTTTCAAAACTGCCGTTGAGCTCAGGCAGGAGACCGGCGCGCATATTACTTTCATAAATCTTTCCGGCGGCATAGGCATTCCGTATCGCCCCGAGGAGCGCGAAAACGACATTGAAGCGATCGGGGAGGGAGTACGCAGAAAGTATGAAGAGATTCTTGTTCCGGCCGGAATGGGAGACGTGGCGCTTTATACCGAGCTTGGCAGATATATGCTCGGACCCTATGGCTGCCTGGTTTCTACCGCAATTCATCAGAAGCACATATATAAGGAGTATATCGGGCTGGATTCCTGCGCGGCTGACCTTATGCGTCCGGCCATGTATGGTGCGTATCACCATATAACGGTTTCGGGCAAGGAAAATCAGCCCTGTGACCATATGTACGATGTTACGGGCTCGCTCTGCGAGAATAACGACAAGTTTGCAATCGACCGTCCGCTGCCCGAGATAGAGATCGGAGACCGGATCATAATTCATGACACCGGTGCTCACGGCTACGCGATGGGGTATAATTATAATGGAAAGCTGCGCTCAAAGGAACTTCTGCTTACGGAGAGCGGAGATGTAAGGATGATTCGCCGCGCGGAAACGCCCGAGGACTACTTTGCAACCTTCAAATTCTGATATTTTGGAGAATGTTCCAAAATCAGGACGGTATATTTATATATTTTGTTGCAGTGCGGCGTATTGCTTTTTTCACGCGGATGTAGTAAAGTAACAACATCAAAGGCATAATAGAGAGTTTTCAATCTGAGGCAATGGCGTCCCGGCTGGGTTGTCGTTGCCTTTTTTAATTTTCAGGGAAAGGGTTTGGAGATAATGAACGTATCTGAAATTTTCGGCAGCAATGTATTTAGCGAGTCTGTTATGAGAGAACGTCTTCCCAAAAAGGTTTTCGCGGAGGTTATGGACGTCATGAAAAATGGCGGCCAGATAAGCATGGCCGCCGCGGACGTGGTGGCTTCGGCCATGAAGGACTGGGCCGTTGAGAAGGGCGCAACGCATTATACCCACTGGTTCCAGCCGCTCACCGGGATCACTGCCGAGAAGCACGACTCATTTATAACTCCTCCGATAGAGGGGAAGACCCTGCTTCAGCTTTCCGGCAAGCAGCTTATAATGGGCGAGCCGGATGCGTCCTCATTCCCGTCCGGCGGACTTCGCGCCACGCATTACGCGCGAGGCTACACGGCCTGGGACATAACCTCTCCTGCATTCGTCAAGGAGCAGGCGGCAGGCGTTATCCTCTGCATCCCCACGGTTTTCGTTTCCTATACCGGCGAAGCTCTTGATAAAAAGACTCCGCTTCTGCGCTCCATGGAGGCCGTAAGCCAGCAGGCGCTGCGCATTGTCCGCCTTTTCGGCAACAATACGGCAACGAAGGTCGTTGCTTCGGTCGGTCCCGAGCAGGAATATTTCCTTGTTGACCGCGAGAAGTATCTCAAAAGGAGAGACCTTATATACACCGGACGCACACTTTTCGGAGCGCCCGCGCCGAAGGGCCAGGAGCTTGAGGATCAGTACTTCGGCTCGATCCGCGAACGCGTCGGCGCGTATATGAAGGATCTTAACGAGCAGCTTTGGAAAATGGGCATCACGGCCACAACGCAGCACAACGAGGTCGCTCCGGCTCAACACGAAATGGCGCCTATTTATTCAACGGCCAATATTGCAGTTGATAATAACCAGCTCGCGATGGAGACCATGAAAAGAGTTGCGACTCAGCACGGTCTTGTCTGCCTGCTCCACGAAAAGCCCTACGCCGGTGTAAACGGAAGCGGCAAGCACAACAACTGGTCCATCGGCACCGATACCGGCGAGAATCTTCTTGAGCCTGGAGATGAGCCGAGCAAAAATCTCCAGTTCCTGCTCGTGCTTGCCTGCATAATGAAGGCCGTTGACGTTCACGCCGACCTGCTCAGAGAGTCCGCCGCAAACGTCGGCAACGACCACAGACTTGGTGCAAACGAAGCACCTCCGGCCATTATCTCCATGTTCCTTGGCGATCAGCTTGAGGACATTGTCAACCAGATCGTAAAGAGCGGCACGGCCGACGTTACCAAAAAGGGCGGTAAGCTGGATACCGGCATCTCCTTTGTACCCGTCCTTAACAAGGATGCTACTGACAGAAACAGAACCTCTCCGTTTGCGTTTACGGGCAATAAGTTCGAGTTCCGCATGGTCGGTTCTTCCGATTCGATCGCGTCTCCGAATACGACGCTCAACGCCGTTGTTGCCGAGGCCTTCTGCGAGGCGGCGGATATTCTTGAAAAGTCCGACGACTTTGATACCGACGTCAAAAAGCTCATAGCCAAATATATGTCGGAGCATCAGCGCATCATCTTCAACGGCAACGGATATTCCGAGGAGTGGGTAGAAGAGGCCGCAAGAAGGGGACTGCCGAATCTCAGTTCCATGGTCGCTACCGTCCCTGCGCTCACGACCGAAAAGTCCGTTAAGCTTTTTGAAAAGTTCAACATTTTCACCAAAGCGGAGCTCGAGTCCCGCGCCGAGATCATGTATGAGACCTATGCAAAGTCCATTAACATTGAGGCGCAGACCATGATACATATGGCGGGCAAGCATTATATCCCGGCGGTCATCAAGTATACCACGAGCCTTGCAGAGTCCATTTCTGCCGTGACCGCAGCGGGCGCGAACGCAAGCGTGCAGAAGGAGCTGCTTGAGGCGTGCAGCAAACTGCTCAGACAGACGAAGGATGCTCTCGAGAAGCTCATAAGCGATACGGAGCGCGTCACCGGAATAGCCGATGTCTGCGAGATGGCAAACGCCTTCCATGACGAGATCGTTCCTGATATGAACGCGCTCAGAACGCCTGTCGACGAGCTTGAGCTTATGATGGACAAAAAGGACTGGCCCGTACCGACCTATGGCGACCTTATGTTCGAGGTCTGATGTCCGCATAATAATTGATTATCCGGCGCATATATGCTATAATATCGAGGTATCCTACGGGATACCTCGATTCATTTTATGCAGAGTGGCAGAGGAGTAAATATTTATGAATTACGGATTTATAAAGGCAGCCACGGCCTCGCCGAGAGTGACCGTGGCAGACTGCGAGAGCAACACCGCAGAAATAATTCACGCGATAGACGCGGCATACGAGCGCGGCGTGAAGCTCCTCTGCTTTCCGGAGCTTTGCGTATGCGGATATACATGCGCTGATCTGTTTTTTCAGCAAACGCTCCTTGCGGCCTCCGCAAGAGCCGTGCGGCAGATAGCGGAAGCGGCTCGCGGAAAGGGCATGCTCCTTGTGGTCGGGTTTCCGTTTTTGCACAGCGGAAAAATATATAACTGCGCGGCGGTGATTTTTGACGGCGAGCTGCTCGGCATTGTACCGAAAACAAATATTCCAAACTATTCCGAATTTTACGAGTGCAGACATTTTGCCTCCGCGCCCGAGGAAAACGTTACCGTGAGCTTTGCGGGCAGGGAGGTCCCGTTCGGTAGCCGCATACTGTTTGAGTGCTCAAACTTTCCGGGCCTGACCATAGGCATCGAAATATGCGAGGATCTCTGGGTCGCGGCAAGTCCGTCGCTCGAGCATGTGCGCAGCGGCGCAAGCGTCATCATGAACCCGTCTGCCGGGGACGAAATAATCGGGAAGGCGGCGTATCGCCGTTCGCTTGTGAGCAGCCAGTCGGCAAAGCTTGTCTGCGCGTACATTTACGCCGGTGCGGGCGAGGGTGAATCCACACAGGATATGATTTTTTCGGGCCACAGCATGATATGCGAAAACGGAACGCTCCTGGCCGAGAGCAGGCTTTTTGAAAATTCAATGCAGACGGCGGATATTGACATTGAGCGCATTATTGCCGAACGCGCCAGAACAAATACCTTCAGGTCTGAAGCTGGGAAAGGCTGCCTTACCGTTCCGTTCTGTTTTTCGAGCTGCGAAAATCGATTTGAGCGAAGGGTTGAGGCGCATCCCTTTGTTCCGGGCGACACGGCACGCAGAAGCGAGGTTTGCGCCGAGATTCTGACAATGCAGGCAATGGGGCTTAAAAAGCGCATTGAGCATACCAACGCCGGATCTGCCGTAATAGGAGTTTCCGGCGGCTTGGATTCGACGCTTGCTCTGCTCGTTGCGGTTCGTGCATTTGATATGTGCGCGCGCGACAGACGGGGAATAATTGCCGTTACAATGCCGTGCTTTGGAACAACGGCGCGCACAAAGTCAAACGCGGAAGCTCTTTGCGAGCAGCTTGGAGTAACGCTCCGGACGGTCAATATATCCGAAGCGGTGAACGTGCATTTCCGCGATATAGGTCAGGACCCGGCAAAATATGACGTAACATATGAAAATTCACAGGCAAGGGAACGCACGCAGGTGCTGATGGACATCGCAAATAAGACCGGCGGATTTGTTATAGGCACCGGAGACCTCTCGGAGCTTGCGCTTGGCTGGGCAACCTATAACGGAGATCATATGTCCATGTATGGCGTGAACTGCTCCATTCCCAAAACGCTTGTTCGCCACCTTGTAAAATATGCGGCCGACACGGCGGGGGACAGGTCGCTTTCGGCTACGCTGGAAAGCATTCTTGATACGCCTGTAAGCCCGGAGCTGCTGCCGCCGGAAAACGGAGACATTTCGCAGAAAACGGAAAATATTGTCGGACCGTATGATCTGCATGATTTCTTCCTGTATTATATGGTGCGTTTCGGATTTTCTCCCGAGAAAATTCTGTTTCTTGCCGAAAATGCGTTTGCAGGAGAATTTGATTCCAATACAATAAAAGCATGGCTCAGGGTTTTTCTGCGGAGATTTTTTGCACAGCAGTTCAAGCGCTCGTGCCTGCCGGACGGCCCCAAGGTCGGCACGGTCACGCTTTCACCGCGAGGAGACTGGCGTATGC
>CAKTED010000138.1 GCA_934546725.1 uncultured Oscillospiraceae bacterium
GGACAGGTGGGTTCGATTCCCATTATCCGCTCCAAAGCAAAACCCGCTGAAACAGCTTTAAAACGGCTGTTTCAGCGGGTTTTTTCATGTTTTTATGTGATTTTCGCGCGGAGCACGAGAATGACGGCAGAGTCTGAGAGGCGGTGATCGTTACCATGCTGGAACCATCGGTGGGATTCTTCGCCTGCTTGCGCAGGCTCTGAATGACGCACATGAGGTGAGCGCTCAACGGGATGCGCTGCATCCGTGAACAAGAAAATCCACGACCTTCTCCGTCATCCAATGCCCCGGACCGCGCGGCGCTCCTTCCTCATCAGCTTCACCTTTTCATACACCGTGAAGCAGACGCCGACCCATATTATAATAAATGTTATCAGCCGTGTTACGTTCAGCTCCTCCCTGAAGTAGAACAGGCCCATGAAAAACTGGAGCGTCGGGTTTATGTACATGAGTATGCCGGATATATAGTACGGTATCTTTTTTACGCCGATGTTGAACATCAGCAGAGGGACCGAGGTAATGACCCCGCAAGCCGGAAGAAGGAGCATTTCCGTGCCGTGCAGCGTTCCAACCGAGCCGAAGCCATGAGTATCCGCATATACGGCAAAAATCAGC
Organism: uncultured Oscillospiraceae bacterium; assembly: GCA_934546725.1. Lineage (GTDB taxonomy): Bacteria > Bacillota > Clostridia > Oscillospirales > Oscillospiraceae > RGIG6375. The sequence continues at coordinate 616 of CAKTED010000138.1, forward strand.
GCAAACGGCGTCATGCACAGCGTTTCCATGAAAAGCGATACGTCCGGCGCAATATCCAGCTTTTTCTTGAACGCGCCGTAAACGGCAAACGAGCCCGAGATGAGCACGGCCAGGACAGGAAACGTGCGGCTCGATATCAGCATGAACAGCAGGCCCGCAACTGAAAAAGCAAACGTGATCTTTTCAAATATGCTCAGCCTTTCCCGAAACGCCAGCATGCCGATGCAGGTAACAAGCACGGGCTCGAGAAAATACCCCAGGCTCGCGTCCAGAACATGCCCGCTGTTCACGGCGTATATGTACACGCCCCAGTTCACCGTTACGAGAGCACCGGCTATCGTACAGAAGGCAAGCTTCTTTGCGCTGAAGCAGGCGCGTATCTGCCCGCCCTTTTTGAGCACAAGAAGGTAAACGAGCATGAAAACCATCGACCAGATGACCCTCTGCGCAAGAATATATACCGAGTTCACCCCGCTCAGCAGATTCCAGAAAATCGTAAGCAGGCCCCAGCAGGCATAAGCAAACGATACCGAAAGCGAACCCTTCAGCTTATCATTACCGTTAATATCAAAAGCCTCCCCGTGTTTCCTCTTTTTTACATGTTTGGACGCTTTTGCTCTGCCGCGTGATAAAGCTTTCCAGCGCCGGCCTTATCCTCCTGTACCCTGCCGCAATGGGCGCGGCAACGCTGCCGTTTCGGCACATTTTTTCAAATTTTCTGCGGCTCACCCACATCGCGGCGGCGGTTTCGCCCGGCTGGAGCCGGACCTGCTCCGCGCTTATATCCCGCCTTATCGCATACGCGTCATAAAAAGCGCTTTTGCCGCGATGAGAGCTCAAGAGCTCGGGCTCATCCGGCTCGGCCCTGATCCCGGTCTCTTCAAAAAGCTCGCGCACGCAGCCCTCACGGCTCGTTTCGCCCGCCTTCACCGCACCGCCCGTATTCTCCCAGTAATTCGCCCAGTCCTCTTTTTCCGGGCTTCGGAGCGTTATGAGCAGCTCCCCCGCTCCGTTCACGATCCAGACGAGCACAACGAGCCTGTAATCGCCCGGCCGCAGCGCTTCGCCGCGCAGCATAACGCGCCCGGTGAAGCGGCGGTTCCCGTCATAAATATCCAGCAGCTCCCGTTCCTTCATCATACAATGTCCTTACTCACCGGCGTTGTAAAAAGCCTTCTGAACTCCCGCTCGTCGCCGGATATCGCCAGAGCCCACATTGTTTTTGCCACTATCGTCTCCGTCGTCATATCATAGGCCTCGAGCAGCTCGTACTTTTTCTTTACGCGGAAGCCCACGCTGTAAACCTCCATATCGCTGCCCTCGTGCGGCACCTGCGTTGTGATTATGACCTTTATGTTCCTTGAAACAAGCTTTTCTATCTTGTCGGCAAACTCCTCGCTGTCATAAAACGGGATGCCGCCCATGCCGAAGCTTTCAATGATAACGGCATCGTAATTTTCCGCGATATAGTCAAATATTCCGGCCTTCATGCCGGGTATCAGCTTGAGGACAAAAACGTTTCCGTTGAGCCTGTCGTAAAATTTCACGCCGCCCCCGGGCCTGTCCTCAATATAATAATGCAGCCGCCCGGAGCGGATAACAGCTATCTCCGGGTAATCGATGCTGGCGAAGGCGTTATAGCTCTTCGTGCGCGTTTTTCTCGCGCGCGTCCCGGCTATGACCTTGCCGTCAAACACCAGCTTGACGCCGTGCGCCCTGTCGTCCGAGGCGTATATCACGGCGTTTATCAGATTGCCGCGCGCGTCCGTATCCTTTTCGGAAATGGACTTCTGCGCGCCGGTGAAAACAACGGGCTTCGAGCTGTTCTGGATGAGGTATGACATCGTTGCGGCGGCATAGGCCATCGTATCCGTTCCGTGGGTTATCACGAAGCCGTCGTAATTATCGTATTCCTGGTGTATCAGCCCGGAAATCTCCAGCCAGTGCCGGTAGTTCATGTTCGTACTGTCAAGATTGAACGGCTGAACGGCCGAAACCTCGCAATAGTTCTCTATCTCAGGCACGCAGGCAATGAGCTGCTGCGAATCAATATTCGGCGAAAGCCCGTTTTCCGTCGGCAGGGACGCTATCGTGCCGCCGGTTGCAATTATAAGAATCTTCTTCATATTTCTTCCTCTTTATCCCGGCTCCGTTTCCATGACCTTCATACAAAGCCGTTTCTGTTATCGTTAATAAATCTGTACAGCAGCTCGTCAAGCTCGTCCTCATGCTCATAAAACAGCATGTCACAGTCCTGAAGCTCCAAGTCGAGCCCATTCTCGATTTCTTCGTCAAGCATATCATCCAGCAGTCTTTCGCGCTCCTCATCATCCGCAGGCAGTTCTGCCGGAAGCCTTTCAAGTGCTTTTGCATAGCCTTCGACGTGATCATACCCGACTGCTCTGAGGGCAGAGATCAGTTCTCCCGCAAGCATTCCGCTGCTGTTATACAGATACTGTTCAAACCCGCCGTTATCCACCTCTTCCCGGAAGGCGTTCACCACATATACCGTTCTTTCTTCGGGCGTCAGCACGGACATATTATCTCCATATTCGCATTTTTCGCTCAGCCATGCATTCATGGCAGTAAGAAAGGAATTTCTGTCATCAATGTTCCAGATATCCTTCAGCTCCATGCCAAAAAGCTTCTGAAACTCATTGACAGAGGCCTCCAGCGCCTTATCGTCATATGCTCCGCCCTTTCCGAAGCCGTCATACCGTTCCATATTGACCTCCTGTCTCAAGCTTGTACATGCATCTTTATTTCTACGCGTCCGACATTTTCCATCCGTCACTTTACATATAAAGAATTATAGCACAGTATTTTCAGATTTAAAGGCAAAAATTCCCCTGCAAAAATGCAGAGGAATTTATATATTTTAACTGTTTTTATCCGTCAGCGGTCGAAATATACGCTTATATCCCCGGAGGTCGTTGTCACGTCAAGCCTCCTGTCGCCGCCGTCGAGGCGTTCGGGCAGGGTATTATCACCGGAGGTCGTTCCGCTCCTGATGCTGTAATCCTCCATCCCGCCGCGAAAACGCGCCGTAATGTCGCCGGATGTCGTTTCAAGCTCCGCGCTTTCAAAATCGCCGTCAGCCACGCTGATATCGCCGGACGACGCCCTGAGCCGATATTCGTCCGCCGTGCAGCCGTCAAGCGTAATGTCTCCCGAAGAGGCTTTGATCTCCATTTCGTTTTGACAGCTCACATCGGCAAGCTCCACATCGCCCGAAGAGGACTCCGCGCGGAACGACCGCGCTTCAAGTCCGTCCGCCCTGAGCTCGCCGGAGCTCGTCGAGACCGAAATATCGCCCAGGCAGGAAACGTTCTCAAGGCTGACGCTCCCCGAACCGGCGGCCACGCTCAGGGCTTCGATCGTTGAAACGCCGTCCAACTCGATGTCGCCGGAGCCCGCGTGAAGCTCGAGTTCCCCCGAATACTTCTCCGGCAGGCCTATCTCCACCCGGCCGCAGGTCTCGCCAAAGCCCACGCGAATGTTTTCGTACCACCTGCCGCGCACGACATTGCGCTTTATCTTCAGCTCGCCGCCGTCAAGCGATACCTCGTAATATCCCCGCCCGTTATCATAATAGCTCAGAGTTATTTCGTCCCCGTCCGTCACGCTCAGGTGGACGTCGTCCGAACCGAGCGACGTTGAAATGCAGTCAATTTTTTTCGCCGGGAAGCTTTTTTCAAAAAACTCAAAGTGCTCCGAGCCGACGTCTCCCCCGCTCCACGCAAAGCCCACGGCCGCGAGGATCATACCCGCGACGGCCACGCCCGCCGCTATTAAGGCTATTTTGAAATTCTTAGACATTTCTTCCTCCAATTCTCCGCGCGCAGCAAACCGTCATGCGCACGATAAGCCTCGTAAGCCACAGAGCCGCAAAGAATGTGAGCACGGCAAGGCCCGCTCCGGCCAGCGCACAACCCGCGTAAAACACGCCCATTCCGGCGCTTCCGCGTATCGCTCCGAGGACCGCCATCGGAATGCCGCAAACAGCCGCCGCGCCGAAGGACAGCGGCAGGCACCATACGCAGACGTCAACGACCCATATGCAGACGTACAGCGTCAGGACCACCGCGGCGGCAACGAGAAGCAGCGGCAGCCACAGCGGAAAACCGAGGATCGCCAGCAGCAGATGAAGCCTGAACCTGTGCAGCCGCTTTTTATCCTCCTGCGCCGCCGGAGGGGGTATCGGAAGCTCGTTTTTCATTCCGGCAAGCCTTTCGGCGCAGTCCGCGCATTCGCCAAGATGCTCCTCTATCATTTTTCTGCTGCCGTCGCTCACCATGTTCTCGGCGTACAGCGGCAGAAGGTCCCGGAC
>CAKTED010000139.1 GCA_934546725.1 uncultured Oscillospiraceae bacterium
GGAAATATTCCGCCCGCCTTGCGATAATAGCGGCGGCGTATACGATAGACGGCAGCCTTTATATCGAGCTGACGCGCCCGAATTATTCTCTGCCGCTGCTGCTGGATATTCCGATAGTCCGCGCCGGAACGGAGAAAAGCGACGTACCGGTAGGGACGGGGCCGTACAGCTGCTTCAGTGGGGGAGACTACGTCTGTCTCAGAGCCTTCGACGGCTACCGGGACAGAGAAAACGTGCCGCTTGAGCGGATATATCTGCGCCAGTATGAGGGCGATGAGCTGATATCCGCGTTTGAATCGGGGCTTATAGACCTTGTCAGCAGCTCAAAGGCCGATATAAATTATCTCGAGTTCGGCGGAAATACCGAGATGCGCTATGCCGATACGACAAATCTGTTTTTCCTTGGCGTAAACAGAAGCTGCGCGTTCCTTGGCGATAAAAGCAGGCGAATACTCTTTTCCTCCTGCATCGACCGCTCAGAGCTTGCGCAGAGCGCCATAAACGGGACTGAAACCACGCTTCCGCTCAACCCCGCGTCGTACCTCTGGCGGGATGATTACGATCAGTTCACGATAAGAAGCGCGGATATCGAAAAGGCCATGGAGACCTATGCCGTGCAGGACTATGACGGAGACGGAAGCCTTGAGTTCATAAATTCCGCCGGTGTGGCGGAAAAAATATCCCTCAGCCTCGTCGTCTGCCGCGAAAACCCGGTGAAGCTCGACATTGCGCACAGACTGCGGGACTCCTTTGCCGAAAGAGGCATCGAGCTGAACATAAAAGAGCTTTCCTGGAACGGGTATATAAGCGCTCTTAAGGCGGGAAATTACGATCTCTATCTCGGCGAGACGGAGATGACGGCGGATTTTGATCTGACGGAGCTTATGGTTTACGGCGGCAGCGCGAATTACGGCGTGTATGACCCGGCGCTGCAAACGCTCATATACGATTTTAACGCGGCGGACAGCGGGCATAAGCAGGACGCCGCCGGGGCGCTCTATTCATACACCGCGGAGAATCTGCCGGTGATCCCGCTTATGTTTGAGAAAAGAACGATTTATACTCACCGCGAGACCGTTTCGGGACTGGAGCCGACAGTACACAGCGTTTTCGGCACGGTCACTGACTGGACGGTATCAATGAAAAAGTAAACAGCAGAGCCGGAAATGATAGAAAAGATAGGGGAGCATTGGAAATGGTTTACAGATGTTATACTGCCAAAAAGAAGGAATATGCGGTCGAGGCCGCCTCGGTGCTGCGCGATATCCGCACTAACCTCGGGCTGGAGGCCGCGCAGTCCCTCGTGATATTCAACCGCTATGACGTGGAGGGAATAAGCCGCGAGCTGTATGAGCGGGCGAAGGCCGTCGTATTTTCCGAGCCTCCCTGCGACGAGTGCTATGACGAGAAGCTGCCGGAGCTTGCCGGAGAGCACTGGATCCTTGCGTCCGAGGCTCTTCCGGGGCAGTATGACCAGCGCGCGGATTCCTGCGCGCAGTGCATTCAGATGCTTGAATGCGGCGACAGGCCCGCCGTTGCCTACGCAAAGCTTTATGCCTTTGGCGGAAGGCTGACGGAGGAGGATAAAAGCCGCATAAAGGCCTACCTCATAAACCCTGTCGATTCCCGGGAGGCCTCGCCCGAAAAGCCGGAGACCCTTATAGCGTCCTATCCCGAGGCGGCGGACGTGGCCGAGGTGGCGGGCTTTATCGCGGCGGACGACGGCCGCCTTGAGGCCATGATAGACGAATATTCCCTTGCGATGGATCTTGACGATCTGCGCTTCATGCAGAAATATTTCCGCGATGAGGAAAAGCGCGAGCCGACGGTGACGGAGCTCAAGGTGATAGATACCTACTGGTCCGACCACTGCCGCCATACGACCTTCGGCACGCAGATAACGGACGTTGATATCCGGGATGAGCGGGTCAGGGCGGCCTATGACGAGTATCTTGCCGCGCGCCGCGAGGTTTACGGCGAGAAGGCGGAGTCGCGGCCCGTTACGCTTATGGATATGGCCACGATCGGCGCAAAAACGCTTAAAAAGCGCGGCGGGCTCAGGGAGCTTGACGTATCCGACGAGATAAACGCATGCAGCATCCACGTTGACGCCGAGATAGACGGCAAAACCGAGGACTGGCTGCTCATGTTCAAAAACGAGACGCATAATCACCCAACGGAGATAGAGCCCTTCGGCGGCGCGGCGACCTGCATCGGCGGCGCGATACGCGACCCGCTCTCCGGAAGAGCGTATGTTTACCAGGCAATGCGCGTTACCGGCGCGGCGGACCCCACCGTACCGGTTTCCGAGACCCTGCCCGGCAAGCTCCCGCAGAGAAAGCTTACCACCACAGCCGCCGCGGGTTACAGCTCCTACGGCAACCAGATCGGTCTTGCAACGGGTCTTGTAACGGAGGTTTATCACCCAAATTACGCCGCAAAGCGCATGGAGGTTGGTGCGGTCGTGGGTGCGGTGCCGTATGAGAACGTCGTTCGCAGCGAGCCGCAGCCGGGTGATGTGGTCATCCTCCTCGGCGGCAAAACGGGCCGCGACGGCTGCGGCGGCGCGACCGGCTCGTCCAAAACGCATGACATGAGCTCGCTAACGGAGTGCGCCGCTGAGGTGCAGAAGGGCAACGCTCCCGAGGAGCGCAAGATCCAGCGCCTGTTCAGAAATCCCGAGGTAAGCCTTATGATAAAGCGCTGCAACGACTTTGGCGCGGGCGGCGTTTCCGTGGCGATAGGCGAGCTGGCGGACGGCATTTCCGTCACGCTCGATAAGGTCACGAAGAAATACGAGGGACTTGACGGCACCGAGCTTGCGATATCCGAGTCTCAGGAGCGCATGGCCGTCGTTGTGGACGCCGCAAACGCGGAAAAATTCATTGCTCTTGCAACGGCGGAAAACCTTGAAGCGAACGTCGTTGCCGAGGTGACGGATAAAAACCGTATGGTCATGACGCTCAGGGGAAGAAAGATAGTTGATATCTCGCGCGACTTCCTTGCGTCCAACGGCGCGGCGAAGTATATAAGCGCCAGCGTGCCGGAGAGGCACGCCGAGGCGGCGAAGACGGAGAAAAACGCCGCCGATTATCTCACGGGCGAGCTTGAAACGCTTGAATTCTGCTCTCAGCGGGGACTTGGCGAGCGCTTTGACGGCTCCATAGGCGCGGGCAGCGTGCTCATGCCCTATGGCGGCAGGACTCAGCTCACCCCGGCGCAGTCCATGGCGGCTCTGCTGCCCGTTCTGCAGGGCGACTGCCGTACCTGCTCCGTAATGTCCTTTGCCTTTGACCCGTATGCCTCGGCGGCCGACCCCTTCGGCGCGGCGTATGCGGCTGTCGTCGAGTCGGCGGCAAAGCTTGTCGCCGCGGGCTGTGACAGAGAGAAGATATACATGTCCTTCCAGGAGTACTTTGAAAAGCTCAGAAAGGACCCGGAGCGCTGGGGCAAGCCGCTTTCAGCTCTGCTCGGCGCGCTCAAAGCCCAGCTCGGGCTCGGAACTGCGGCCATAGGCGGCAAGGACTCCATGTCCGGCAGCTTTATGGACATGGACGTTCCGCCCACGCTCATCTCCTTTGCCATAGCGCCTTGCAGCGCGGATAAGGTGCTTTCGCCGGAGTTTAAGAAGGTGGGAAGCCGCGTTTACCTCTTCAGACCGGAAAACGACGGCTGCGAAGCGCTCAGAGCCTGCTGGGACAGACTGCATGCCCTCAGCGAAGAGGGGAAGCTCCTCTCCGCCTGGAGCGTCTGCCAGGGAAAGACCGTCGGCGGCATATTCAAGATGGCCGTCGGCAATATGATCGGCTTCAGCTCCGAAAACGATTCTCTGCTCATGGACGATACCCTCGGCGCGATAATCGTCGAGACGGAGGCGGAGCTTGACGGAGCGCTGCTCCTCGGCCGGACGCAGGAGGAGCCTGTCCTTGATATCTGCGGAAGGAAGCTGGAGCTTGCGGAGCTTATCGAAAAATGGGAAAAGCCGCTTGAGGACGTTTTCCCGACCCGCGCGCCTGCTGCCGGAAAGGCGGAGAAGGTCAGCTTTGAGGAAAAAAGATATACCGCCCCGGCGGTCATATGCCATGAGCCGCAGGCCGTGATACCTGTTTTCCCCGGTACGAACTGCGAGTATGATACCGCCGCAGCCGTGTGCCGCGCGGGCGGAAAGGCGAAAACCGTGCTCGTGCGCAATATTACCCCGGCGGAGCTGGAGCGCTCGGCGGCGGACCTTGCCGCGGCCATAAGAGAGAGCCAGATGATAGTGATCCCAGGCGGCTTCTCCGGCGGCGACGAGCCGGAGGGGTCCGGCAAGTTCATTGCCGCGTTCTTCAGAAACCCGGACGTCAAGGAGGCCGTTCATGAGCTGCTCAGAAGGCGCGACGGTCTTATGCTGGGCATCTGCAACGGCTTCCAGGCTCTCATAAAGCTTGGCCTTGTTCCCTATGGCGAGATACGCGACATGGAGGAGAGCAGCCCCACGCTTACATTTAATAATATAGGCCGCCATCAGTCGCGCTATGTGACTACGCGTATAGCCTCTGTGAACTCGCCCTGGCTTGCGGGCTGTACCGTCGGCGAGGAGCACACGATAGCCATATCCCACGGCGAGGGCAAATTTGTCGCCACGGACGCCGTTATGAAAAAGCTCATTGAAAACGGACAGATCGCTACCCAGTACGTTGACGCCTTCGGTGAGCCGGGCATGGATATCTCCGTGAATCCGAACGGCTCCTATAACGCCGTTGAGGGTATTCTCAGTCCTGACGGCAGGGTGTTCGGCAAGATGGGCCATACCGAGCGCTGCGGCAGCTTCGTTGCGAAAAATATTTACGGGAACAAGTATCAGCCGATATTTGAAAACGGCG
>CAKTED010000140.1 GCA_934546725.1 uncultured Oscillospiraceae bacterium
CTGTCTATGGTAAGGTTCATCATAACAAAGCGGGAAGCGTTCCAGATCTTGTTGGCAAAATTGCGCATGGCCTCGCACCGCTCGGTGTAGAAGCGCATATCGTTTCCGGGGCTGTTTCCGGTAATGAGATTGAAGCGCAGCGCATCGGAGCCGTAGTTTTCGATCATCTCGAGCGGGTCTATGCCGTTGCCGAGAGATTTGGACATTTTTCTTCCCTTATCGTCGCGGACAAGGCCGTGGATAAGGACCGTGTGGAACGGAGTTTTCCCCGTCTGCTCGCAGCCGGAGAATATCATCCTCGCGACCCAGAAGAAGATGATGTCATAGCCGGTAACAAGAACGTCCGTGGGATAGAAATAATCAAGATCCTCTGTCTTTTCGGGCCAGCCAAGGGTTTCAAATGGCCAAAGCGCGGAGCTGAACCAGGTATCGAGAACGTCCTCGTCTCTTGTAATATTTCTGCTGTGGCATGCTTCGCATTCGCAGGCGTCCTCGCGGCTTACGGTGATATGACCGCAGTCGGCGCAGTACCACGCCGGGATCTGATGGCCCCACCAGAGCTGACGGGAAATGCACCAGTCGCGAACATTTTCCATCCAGTTGAGATATGTGGACGCAAAGCGGTCGGGAACAAATCTGGTCTCCCCGTCCTTCACGACCCTTATGGCCTCCTCTGCCAGCGGCTTCATTTTAACGAACCACTGAGCGGAGATTATGGGCTCAACATCATTGTGGCATCGGTAGCAGGTGCCGACATTATGGGCATGCTCCTCCACCTTTACAAGGTATCCGCCGGCTTCAAGATCGGCCACTATGGCCTTGCGCGCCTCGTAGCGGTCCATTCCCTCGTACTTTCCGCCAAGCTCGTTGACCCTTCCGTTATCATCCAGCACTCTTATGATCTCAAGATTATGTCTCAGGCCCACCTCAAAGTCGTTCGGATCGTGAGCGGGAGTCATTTTTACGCAGCCGGTACCGAATTCCATATCGACGTATTCATCGGCAACTATGGGTATCTCCTTATTGACCAGCGGCAGGATGCAGGTCTTGCCGACTATCGAGGTATAGCGCTCATCGTTCGGGTTGACGGCAACGCCGCTGTCGCCGAGCATCGTCTCCGGACGGGTGGTGGCAACGGTAACGTATCCGCTGCCGTCGCTGAGCGGATAGCGGATATACCAGAGATGGCCGGGCTTGTCCTGATATTCCACCTCGGCATCCGAAAGCGCCGTTGTGCAGTGGGGGCACCAGTTTATGATCCTGCTGCCCTTATATATGAGGCCCTTTTCGTAGAGGTTTACAAATACCTCACGCACGGCTTTGGAGCAGCCCTCGTCCATCGTAAAGCGCGCGCGATCCCAGTCGCAGGAGGCGCCAAGCTTTTTCTGCTGCTCCACTATGCGGTCGCCAAATTTTTTCTTCCAGTCCCATACCCGTTCGAGGAACTTTTCTCTGCCGAGATCGTAGCGGGTAAGCCCTTCCTTGCGAAGCTCCTCCTCGACCTTGATCTGCGTTGCAATGCCCGCGTGGTCCACTCCGGGCACCCAGAGCGCGGCATAGCCCTGCATGCGTTTGAAGCGGATAAGGATATCCTGCTGCGCGGCATCCATTGCATGGCCCATATGAAGCTGGCCCGTAACGTTCGGAGGCGGCATTACTATCGTAAACGGCTTTTTCTCCGTGTCTCGAACGCCCTTGAAGCAGCCGTTTTTCACCCACATATCGTATATCTTCTGTTCTACCGCTTTCGGATCATAAACCTTCGGAAGCTCTTTCATTATCATTCTCCCTTCTTAAAATAAAAAACGCCCCGAGCAAAGGCTCAGGGCGAACAAAGTCCGTGTTACCACCTGAATTCGGGAAAGCTCCCGCACTCATCCGCGCTGTAACGGGCGCTGCCGTGGGGTTCTAATCGACCGCTGGCCTTTCTTCCCCATAGCACACCGGCGACACCGCAAACCAGAGCACAGAAGCTTTCACCATACCGCTCCCTCTCTGCACCGCTCCGACCATCGGCCTCCGATGTATCGCATACACTGTATATTGGGAATTATAGCTCAGCACCACTGCGTTTGTCAAGCTGTCAGGAATCAAAAAGAAGCTTTCCGTCTCTGATTTTAAACACAAGGTACAGCTTTCCGCCGATTTTCCAAAGCTCGCCGAGGCAAAATACCTGCATAATCGGAAAGGGCTCGCCTTTTCTCACCGGCACGGCAATTAGCGTCAGCTCATTCTCCCGCCGCACGAGCGCTTTTTCGCAGGCGGAAAAAATATGCCTGAATTCGCCCTCCTCAAAAAGACGCTCCGGATGCTCCAGCTCCTTCCACTCGCCGTCATTTCGCGCCGTGCCCTCCTCCGTGTTCCGCTCATCGCCGCAAGGTATTATCGTGAAGCTCATCGGTCCGCTCAGTCCAAGCCTCCTGCACTCGGCCGGACTGTAAATCCTTGAAAACGAAAAACCGCCGTTTGCGGGCAGCATGACGCCAAGCGGCTTCATCCCGTTTTCTCCGTTCACGGCAAGTCTGAACGGAGCGGGACACGCGTTTTTCCGGACAGCAGCCGTTATTTTAAGGCGTATTCCCTCGTAAGCCACGTTCGCCCGGCCCGTCTCTTCCCCGTTATACACTATCGCAAAGCCTTCGCACATATCCATTTTCAGCCGCCCCCATATGCTCATGCGGAATATCCGCAAATATTTTACCGATACAAGTCTATGCGATCACTTTTTTTATATTATACCGATCGATCGCTATGGCATTGGAGGACGTTATATGATATAATAGCCTTAATATGGTTATTATACCATATTTTAATACAACTTTCGTGTATTGGAGGCGGCCGCTTTATGGGCAACAACAAATACAAAATACTCATAGTTGACGATGATGCCGACGCTTTGAGCTTTATGAAAACCCTGATAAGCACGAACGGTTACCATGCCATAACGGCGCGCACCTGCTCCGAAGCCGACCTGATGCTTTCGTCTCACCGCCCCGACATGGTCCTTCTCGACATCTGTCTTCCTGATCCGGACGGGCTTGACTATATACGCATAATAAGGAGCTCTTCGGCCGTCCCCGTCATGGTCGTCTCCGCCCGCTCTGAGGAGGACATAAAAATAGCCGCTCTCGACCTTGGCGCCAACGACTATATTACAAAGCCCTTTGGTTCCGGCGAGCTCCTCGCCCGAGTTCGCGTCTGTCTCAGGAACAGCCGCCACAGCAGCGAAATGGGAACCGTTCCCGGCGGCACTTTTTCCGTCGGCTCGCTCAGTATTCTCTATGACAGAAGAACAGTTACCGTCGGTGGAGCCGACATCCGCCTCACTCAAACGGAATACAATATTATCGCCCTCCTTTCCGAGCACGCCGGAAGTGTCGTTGCTTATGAGGATATAATACGCGAAATATGGGGCGATTCCGATCTCGGCAGCATAAAGCGGCTTCAGGTAAATATGGCAAACATACGCAAAAAGCTTGCGGTCGATCCCGACGTATCAAAATTCATATTGAACGAGCCTGGCGCAGGGTACAGACTGGCTCCCGAGGACAGGCCTTCAAAATAAGCGAAAAAGCCGGGTAGGGGGCAATATTTCCCCTTACCCGGCTCAGTTTTTATAAACCGAGGCCTTAAGCTATTGAATAATCCCCGCGAACTATTACCATGGCCTCTCCGTCCGCCTTTACTCCGCGTCCGTCAATCGTTACCATGTACATGTGGTTCTTTACGAGCGCCTTGCCGTTTTCAAGCGTCTCCGCGCTCGTGCTGTCGACCAGTCCGGGAGATGCAGCCGCAACGCAGTGCGCGCTCCCCACTCTCAGCATTATCTCGCAGCCCTTCTTACCGGTAAGCGTCTGCCCGGAGGGGATCGTGACCACACTGTAGCTGCTTGCGGCAATGCCCGTGGAGGCCGACGCATATTTGCTCTCGAGGGCCGTGATCGTATCGTCCAGCTCCGCTTTGAGCTCTGACGCCTTCGTATTCACGGTGCTGGTAACGGTTTTATTCATTTCCGGAGTAAAAACATCCGTTATATAGCTGAGCGTGACCAGCGGGTCGGAGGATGTTCCGTATCCGCCGGTGGCGGCCGCGGCAAGGCCGAACATAAAAACCCCCGCCACGATTATGCCAAGCATCATAAGTATCCTGTTTTTTATTTTCATATGTACCTCCGAAATTTCCACAGCCATAAAGCCGCGCCGCTGAAGCACGGCTTTATGGCTGCTTCGCGTTACGTCAGCTCGTTCAGGCCAAAGCTCACCGCTATCGCGTTATCAACGCGGTTCATAAGCTTGTCGTCAAGCTTGCCCATGCGTTCCTTCAGCCGCTTTTTATCTATCGTGCGTATCTGCTCAAGCAGCACCACAGAATCCCTGCTCAGACCATAGGTCTTTGCGCCGAGCTCTATATGCGTGGGCAGCTTCGCCTTATTGATCTGAGACGTTATTGCCGCCGCGATCACCGTGGGGCTGTGTCTGTTGCCGACATCGTTTTGAACGATAAGTACAGGACGCATTCCGCCCTGCTCGCTGCCGACGACAGGACTCAGATCAGCATAAAAAATGTCTCCCCGTTTTACACTGTTCATCAATATTCTTCACTCTCCGACGGAAGATAGTACGCCCGATCACATTTCTGTTATGTATCGGGACAATATCAATTCTTCCCCGCAAAGGAAGGAATTATACAGCTCGGTATAATATATTAAGCTTCGCCTCAGTTTGTGTATACCCTCGGAACTCTTGCGGCAACGTCGCAGAGCAGCTCATAGGATATGGTGCCAAGTTTTTCGCAGTGCTCCTCTATCGGAATGCCGCCGTCAGAATTCTGGCCGAAGATCAGCACCTCGTCTCCAACGGAGGC
>CAKTED010000141.1 GCA_934546725.1 uncultured Oscillospiraceae bacterium
AGCAGTTTATCAAGAGCGTTTCGGATGCTTGAGGGACAATAAGGCTAAAAATAAGGCTAAACAGGGTTTCAGGGCAGCAAAAAAGCCTTGAAACTACTGAGTTTCAAGGCTCTTTCCGTGGTGCGCGGTACAGGACTCGAACCTGTGACCCCATGCACGTCAAATATAGCCGTGCTTTTGCTTCGCCGTTTTTCTTTGTTTTTCGCTGTTTTTCTCTCATTTTCTCACTTTCAGGCAGTTGCAAACAGTCAAAGACATTTGCGGTTACTAACAAAAAACTAACAATTCCCCGCCGCCTCAACAGCGGCAATAAGCTGCTCGGCATCCGCATGAACATAGATACTTGCCGTGGTGGTATAGCTGGCATGACCGAGTATCTTTTGAAGCGCCTCGGGCGCAATGCCGGATTTCCGCGCCCAACTCGCGTAGGTGTGCCTCGTTGCGTGCGGCGTCTTTTTTTCTATCCCCAGGCGATTTAACAGTGCGTAAAAGTCTCGCTTGCGGAAATTCGCCGGTATCTTCTGCCCGCTGTAGCCCGAGAGCAGCAGGTCTCCTGTTGCGCGAGCCTTAAAATCTGCAAAGTACGCGCGCCCCTCCGGGCGGATGGGAATAATGCGGTTCTTTCCAGCCTCGGTTTTTTCGCCGCCAATGACATAGTTTTCGTGGCAATCAGTCACTGACAGGCCGAACAGCTCGCCGATTCTCATGCCGGTATAGATCAACATTAGGACGATTTTTGCAGTGTCGCTGCCATCTTCTTCCAGCTTTCTAATGTCCTCGTCGGTGAAAATTTCCTTTTCCTTTTTGACGTTCTCGGGCAGCTTTACAAACCGCGCAAAATTGGTCGTGCAAATCTCCTCGCGCATCGCCCATTCCGACATTTGCGTAATGAGCTGCTTATACTTGCTCACGGTGGAATGACTCTTCTTCATGTACGGGTCAATGACCGCTTGAAAATCTGCGGTGCGCAGCTCACGGAATTTCCGCTCGTAGAGCGGCGCAAAGACCTTGTATGCT
The DNA here is from genome assembly GCA_934546725.1 of uncultured Oscillospiraceae bacterium. GTDB lineage: Bacteria > Bacillota > Clostridia > Oscillospirales > Oscillospiraceae > RGIG6375. The sequence continues at coordinate 1,018 of CAKTED010000141.1, forward strand.
CCGTCGTATGATTCTATGCCGTGCTCGCCGATCTCGCGGTAATGCTCCGCTTTCCAGTCCTCGAAAACCTCGGCAAAGGTCATATTATACCGCTCTGTCAGGTCTTTTCCGGAGAGCCGTTCCAGCGCGTCCAGCGCTTCCGACTTTTTGCCGTAATAGCCTATGATGATTTTATTTTTCGCAGCTACCCACGGGCGCGATCTCCGGCCTTGCAGCCGGTAGACCGTGCCTTTTCCATTTCCACGCCGGAGCGCCTTGCGGCTCTTTCTCTCCTGCTCCGCTCCGCACCGGCAGCAGAACGCGCCGTCCGGCACTTCCCTTTTGCATTTAATACAGATCATATTTGTTCCCTGAAAAGTATCGTTCGATCTTTTCCTCGAGCTCCTCTGCGCGCTGCGCGGCCCGAAGCATATCTTGGAGGGATAAACATGCCTTTATGCCAAAATAGAACGCTGCAATAGCGACGATAGTTGCCGGTCCATCAGGGATATTAAGGCGCGCGGCCATGTAGGTTACAGCGCACAGCCACGCCGCCATGACCGTGATGCACACGATGGTAACGAATAGCTCCATTTTTGGAGTGTCATATTTCATAACGCGCTCCTCCCAGCACCTATTTATCCCGCCTCTGCCTCAATTTGCGATATGGGATCATCCCGGTACAGGTCGTCTTTTTCGATGTGTGTTATCTCATGCTTCAAACTGTCTGCATTCTTCTCACGGCTCAATCTGCTGTTGAGCAAAACGGTATAGGTCCCGTCGTCGTTTAACAGGACAATACCGCCGGACGAGCACACCGGGAAGTCTACCAAATGCACAAAGTAATCTGCATTTTCAAGCATCATTCTGATTTCAGCCCCTTAATAAATACGGCCATCATGCGCTTCTGCTCTTCCGTCATTGTGCGGAACGAATGCAGGAGCGCTCTTTCTTCGTCTTTCAGCGCCTGCAAAGTATCGGCATCCTGCGAGGAGAAGTAAGACCGCTCTACGCCGAAATAATCCGCCAATTTTTGAATCGTGATATCCGTCGGTATTGTGCCACGCTTCCAGCCTGTTGCCGTGGACTTATTCAGGCCGATAGCCTCTGCGACTACGGACGGCTTCACGTCTCTTTCGTTGCACAGTTTAATAAATTGTTCATAAAACACAACATACACCCCTACATTCTGACAGTTTCTACAAAGTTGAAAAAGTTGCACGAAATCGCTTGCAGTTGCATAAGTTGTGCGCTATAATCCAGTTGCGGTTGAAAAATGTGAACACATAACGCGACCATAGTAAAAATCCGACGCAAATGCAAGCTGGCTATTCTTTTTTGGTGACACATAAATGATAGCATAGTTGTTTAAGAAATTCAACCGCAAGATATAGTCAACAGAAAGGCGGTGACACACAAGTGGAGACATGGATGGGTGAGGTTGTTGCAGAAATGCACATGAAGAAGATCACGCAAAAAGCGCTTGCTGCGCAGATGGGGGTCACGAACGAGTACATCTGCTCGATCCTCAACGGCAAGCGCGAGAAAATCCCCGACGACATGGAGCGGAGGATTCGGGAAGCGATCGGCCAAATTAACGCAGGATAGGAGGAGCCCTTGTGCAAATCATTTCGACTATGACGCCGCAGAGCGCGGCGGAATACCTGCGAGCGTGTGGCATGAGCATTTCCCCCGATACCCTGCGCCGCGGCATTGAGCAGGGCGTTTATCCGTTCGGCCTGTGCATCAAAACGGACGGGAGCGCCGTCTACCAGATTTTCAAGCGCCTGCTGGACGAGTGGATCGCGGAAAGGGGCGCTGAGGCATGAGCAAAGAAACGGGGGGGCAGCTTGTGAACGGCAAGGAAGTGGCACGGCGTCTGCGCGTCCCTTACCGAACGGCGCTTGATCTGCTCCGGTCCGGCACGATAACGAGCCGGAAAGAAAAAGGCGTATGGGTAGCCGAGGCCGCGACCGTGCAGAGGTTCAAGCGCGGGAATGATCGGAAGATCGAAAAGCTGCGGGCCGATTATGTGCGGCTCTATTGGGAGGGTCTTTCTCCCGACCGGCTGCAAGCGCGTGTGCGCAACGACATGGCGCTGCGCGGCATCGTCTGCACCGTCAGCGGCTTTGCAGAACAGGCTATCTATGCCGACCTGATGAAAGAGAGGAACACCACATGAGACACGACCACCGTACCCGCGAGCAGCGCAAGGCAGACGCTTCGGCGCGCGTTGCCGCCATCTGCCTGTTCCTCGCGGTGATGCTTATCATCGTCGCAGCCCTAACGGTCAAGACCACCGGACAGCCGTACACCGGCGAGCCGCCAGTCATCGCGGACAAGCTGCCGGGCGAGGACAAGCCCGCGCATGGCTGCGCGTATCTCGATCTCGGCGAGCCGATGGGAGAGTTTAAGCTGACCGCCTATTGCCCCTGCGCGAAGTGCTGCGGCAAGTGGGCGAACGGCATCACGGCAACGGGGACGACGGCCACGGAGGGACGCACGATTGCCGTTGACCCTCGCGTAATCCCCTACGGCTCGACCGTCACGCTCTACTACGAGGACGGCACGGTACATACCTACACCGCCGAGGATTGCGGAGGCGCGATCAAAGAGAACCGCATCGACGTGTTCTTTGACAGCCACGAAGCCGCCCGCGCGTTCGGCGTGCAGAGCGCAATGGTGTATGTGGAGGCGGCGGCATGAGACGGCGAGGGCTGGCAGACCTTGAGCCTTGCCCGAAGTGCGGCAGGCTCGGCGGCGAGCGCAAGCAGAGCGTGAACATCACGGGCAAATATTACGTCCGCTGCCGCTGCTGCGGCTACGCGACGTCAAGCAACGGAGAGCCGAACAATGCCGTTGCGATATGGAACCGGCAGAGCCGGAAAGGAGGCATCCCATGAACAAACTGCAAGAACGCCGCGTGTCCCTCGGTCTGACGCAGCCGGACGTGAGCCGCGAGCTGCGCAAGGTCGACCCACGCATGGACGTGGGCATGGTGTCCCGTTTTGAGCGCGGTGCGTGTTTACCGACCGCCGCCGTGCTGAAAGCCCTGTGCGCCACCTTGCAAGCCTCTGTGAGCGACCTTTACGGCACGGAGGACATGGCGGCTATGGAAGAACAAAACGGCGGAGAAGTGACCGTAGAGCCGACGGAGAACGCCAAGACGCTTGTGGCGTTTCTGCGTTACGGCGCGGAGCAGGCGCAGACGCGGGGCGAGCTTTGCCGTCTGACCGGCTGGACGGACCGTGTTGTGCGTCAGGCCGTCGAGGACGCGCGGAAAGCCGCGGGCGACGACGGGCCGTTCATCGTGACCGCCGTCGGCGGCAGGGGCTATTACCTCACCGACGATCCGGACGAGATCGACCGGCACTACCGCGGCGAATACGCCCGCGCCATGTCTATCCTCGTCAGCACCAAGGGCGAGCGCCGCTATCTGAAGAAGCGAGGCCGCCTATGACCTACCTGTGCAACCGCTGCGGCGCGATCATTTACGAGCCGCGGACGGTAACGAGCCGTGAAAACCTCGACGGCGAGAACGGCGTCGAGTGGCGGACAGACCTTTTCTGCCCCGAGTGCGGGGCGGAGGAAATCTATTTTGAAGAACTGGAGGAGACCGAAGATGGATAACACCCTGATGAAAGTGACGCAGCTCCCCGTGATCGAGGAGCATCTGAGGAGCCGAAAGGAGCAGACAGAGCAGCGCGTCGCGGAGGCAATGAGCCTTGTCTGCACCGACGAGACCTTAACCAGCGTGAAGAACATTCGCGCCGAGATGAACCGCGAGTTTGCCGACGCCGAGACCCAGCGCAAGGC
>CAKTED010000142.1 GCA_934546725.1 uncultured Oscillospiraceae bacterium
TGGGCGACAGCAGAACACCGCTGTTTGCGATTATCGCGGCGAGCTTTGCTAATATTGCGCTCGACCTGCTGTTCGTCGCCGTTTTCCACTGGGGGATAGAGGGCGCCGCCGCCGCGACGGTCATTGCCCAGTACGTTTCGGGGGCGGGGCTGGCGGCGTATTCCTGCCTGCGCTGCCGCGAGCTTCTGCCGCAGAGGCGGCATATGCGGCCGAACAGGCGCATGCTGCGGGAAATATTCGACATTTCATTTCTTACCTGCGTTCAGCAGTCGGCGATGAACTTTGGCATACTGCTCATTCAGCGGCTCGTTGACAGCTTCGGCGCGGTGACGATGGCGGCCTTCGCGGCGGCGGTGAAGATAGACACCTTTGCCTATCTCCCGGTGCAGGATTTCGGAAACGCGTTCTCCACCTTCGCCGCACAGAATTACGGCGCGGGGCAGAGCGGACGCATACGCGAGGGTCTGAAAAGGGCAAGCGCCGTGAGCGTGGGCTTTTCGATCGTGATATCGGTGGCTGTGTGCCTGCTCGCGCGACCGCTGATGAAAATTTTCATCAGCGCGGAGGAAGAGGCAGTTATAGCGGCAGGGGTGCGCTATCTGCACATTGAGGGCGCGTTTTACGCGGGGATAGGCTGCCTTTTCCTGCTTTACGGCCTTTACCGCGCCGTAAAAAGGCCCGGAATGTCCGTTGTGCTGACGGTGATATCGCTCGGAACGCGCGTCGCGCTGGCATATGCCCTGGCGGGAACGCTCGGAGAGAGCGGCATTTGGCTTGCCATACCCATCGGCTGGTTCCTTGCCGACGCCGTGGGCTTCGGGTACTGGTTTGCCAGGCGGGACGGGCTGCTGCAGCAGAGAGCGATGAAATAAGGCGCGCGGCGCTGCATTCTGTGTGCCGACTGACGGCGGGAAGCGAATGTTAACGACGCTTCTTATCCATGTAAAGCAGAGATAAAAATGCTGTCTTTTGCAAATATTCTGTTGAATACCGCATGGTAGGCGGATATAATGTAGCTGAAATTTCCGCGCCCCCGGCGGGGAAGCGGAAGAAAACATCTGCAAAATATTTTTGGGAAAAGGGGAGACACGGCATGGAAGGGAGAGACGGAGCAGCGAAGGATCTGATCCGGATAGAGCATCTGAGCAAGCGCTTTGGCGACGTGCAGGCCGTGGATGATCTGAGCTTTCGCGTCAGGGAGGGCGAGCTTTTCGCATTTCTCGGCGTAAACGGCGCGGGAAAGTCCACAACGATAAATATCCTCTGCGGTCAGCTGCCGAGGGATGGCGGCAGCGTAACGGTCTGCGGAGCGAACCTGGACGACGGGGCGGACGATGTGCGCCGCAGTCTCGGCGTGGTGTTCCAGAGCTCCGTGCTGGACAGGGAGCTGTCGGTTCGGGATAATCTGCGCAGCCGCGCGGCGCTTTACGGCATACACGGCAGCGCGTTTCAGGCGCGGCTTGCGGAGCTGGCGGCAATGCTGGATTTTGAGGACCTTCTGAAGCGCACCGTGGGCAAGCTGTCCGGCGGACAGCGCCGCAGGATAGACATTGCGCGGGCGCTGCTGCACAGGCCGAAAATCCTTGTACTGGATGAGCCCACAACGGGCCTTGATCCGCAGACGAGGACGCTGCTTTGGGACGTCGTCGGCAGGCTGCGGCGGGAAGAGAGCCTTACGGTGTTTCTGACGACGCACTATATGGAGGAGGCGGCGGACGCGGACTATGTGGTCATTCTCGACCACGGCAGGATAGCGGCGGAGGGAACGCCGCTTGCGCTGAAAAACGCGTATACCGGCGATTTCATTACGATATATGGGCAGGACGAGGCGGAGATATGGAAGCTCGGCGCGGAATATACGCCGCTTCGGGACGCGTTTCGCGTGTCCGTGCCGAATACGGCGGCAGCGACGGAGCTTATATTGAAGCACCCGGAGGTTTTCAGGGATTATGAGATAACAAAGGGCAGGATGGACGACGTGTTTCTTGCCGTGACGGGAAAAGAAGCGAGAGGAGGCGCGGAAAAATGAACGGACTCGCTGCGCTGATACGGCGCAATACAAAGCTGTATTTTCGGGATAAGGGAATGTTCTTCACCTCTCTTATCACGCCGCTGATACTGCTGGTGCTGTACGGAACGTTCCTTGCGAACGTATTCGAGGACAGCTTCCGATCCGCGCTTGCGGAGGCCGGGGCCGCCGTTTCGGATAAGGTACTGTGGGGCTGCGTGGGCGGGGAGCTGATATCCTCGCTGCTCGCCGTAAGCTGCGTAACGGTGGCGTTCTGCTCCAACCTGCTGATGGTTCAGGACAGGGCCTCTGGCGCAAGGAAGGATCTGACCATTGCGCCGGTGAAGCCTGGCACGCTGGCGCTGGGCTACTATATTTCCACTATCGTGACAACGCTCATAATAAGCCTTGCCGCGCTGCTCGTCTGCCTGCTTTACCTTGCAAGGGTGGGCTGGTTTCTGTCGGTGGGGGACATTGCGGCGCTGGTGCTTGACGTGACGCTGCTGGTGCTGTTCGGCACGGCGCTGTCCTCGTGCATCATTTTCCCGCTGAGCACGCAGGGGCAGGCAAGCGCCGTCGGAACGGTGGTGAGCGCAGGATACGGCTTTATCTGCGGCGCATATATGCCGATCTCCAGCTTTTCGGAGGGCTTGCAGAAAGTGATATCCTTCCTGCCGGGGACCTACGGAACGAGCCTTCTCAGGAACCACGCGCTGCGGGGCGTATTTGAAGAAATGCGCGGACTTGGCTTCCCGGACGAGGTGATGGAGGCCGTGCGGGACAGCGTGGACTGCAACATATACTTTTTCGGCAGCCGCGTGAATATGGGAGCCATGTACATGGTCATATCGGCGGCCATTGCCGCCGCGGTGATAATATATGTGGCGCTGAACGTGCTTTCCGCAAAAGGGCACGGGAAAAAGCGCTGAGCGCGGAAATATACAATATTGAAAAAGGCCCGTGGAGGCGACCCGATCCGGATCGCGTCTGCGGGCCTTTGGCATGGTATCCTTTACCGAATGGAACAAAAAGAGAACTTCATATGTTGCCTCAGCGCGGTTATAATTACAGCATCAACGCGAAATATTACAGTGACAGGGGGAACATAAATGAATTTAATGAAATATGCCCGCGAGGATTACAGCATTTCGCATTTTGCCAGAGCTAACAGCTTTGAGCTGTCCGGACAGGAGCTTTATCTTGTTATGGACGATGGCTATAACTGTATTCTGAAATTTGACGGCAAAAAATGTATTTCAGGCATTGAGGGGCAGGAGACGCACGAAAGCGAGTATATGTGCTTCAAGGCGGATGATACAACATATCTGGTAACATTTGAGATATCTGAAAAGGAAAACCACGCTTATGTTATTGATATGGAGCAGCGCCTTGTAACTCGCCTGATATGCAAAAAAGGTGTTCATCCCGTTAATCCGCACATAACCAGGCGCGAGTTCACCTTCGGCGCGATCAGGGTCAGGGGCTACAAGCTGCCGTATAAGCGCCATACCTTCTCCACAGAGCATATGGGAACGACGGTGCAGTGGCGTTGGTCGCCGGAGCTGTTTACACGGCACGCCTACCTTGAAAGCAACTGGTACCGCATTACGTGGGAGGATGATGGCGAGGCCGCCGAGGATTTTGACGTTACCAATGAAATGCTGCCGTCGACCGATGAGCACGCAAAATACATAAAGATCAAGGATAACATGATCCTGTTTTCCGTCACGGAGGAGACGGAGGAGCGCATGCTGGGAGACCTTCAGCATTTCAGGTGCGACAATCTGCTGCTGCTCCAGAATTATGACCGCATGTATCAGGTGGGGCGCGGGTTTGGCGATATTATGTCCGAGGGCAAATTAAAGCATCTCTTTATTCCGCTGGCGGCGTTTGGCTCGCCGATAGAGCTGCCTGAAGAATTTTTGAACGAAAAAAATCCGTTTACCGTATAAGGAGGGAGCCATATGAACAGGAGTAACACAGGTAAGCACTATGGTTTTACCCAGTATTGCTATCCCAGAGATTTTGAACTTACCGGACGCAGAATAACCCTGACGTCCGAGGCCGGAAGCTGCACGCTGGACTTTGCCGATCGTTCCTTTGTGGAATACCGTGACGGCGAAGAGGAGATCCTGTCGCAGTATGAGGCTCTGAAGCTTGAGGATAACACGCATATCGTGTTTTTTGGAGAGTACATGACAGCGGCGGTGCTGGATTTCGAAAGCGGCCATGCCGTTATAAGCGACAGTCGAGGGGAGGGGTATACCTTCTGCAAAATTGAAGGCTGCGCGGAAAAGGGCGATATGCCGGAATATACCGGCGATATGGCCGGCACGCATGTCAGATGGTATTTTGGTTACGAGCGCTTTATTGAGAACAGATATAACGATGATGGCACCTGCGATTGCAGCTGGTCGCCGAGAGTGGATAAAAGCCGCAATATCCCGGCGAAATATATTCGCGTAAAGGATGGAGTTTATCTCTGCCAGCTTGACTCCACCTCGCCCTTCAGAACGGACATTCCCCAGGGCTTCTCAAAAATAGTTATGCTTCAGGATTATAAGCACCTTGAAACGGTTGGATGTATTTATTCGCCGGTTCTCAACGAATGGCGGCTCATCTCCGGATATGCCATGCCGCCCAGGTGCTGATAAGCCTTCTCCTTCAAACAGCAAAATGCAGCTTACCAGTCAGCGGTAAGCTGCATTTTGCTGTTTATACGCCGTTACAGAACGGTAAGCTCGGAAAGCTTATCAAGGCGGTGGACGCGGAACAGCTTCCCTACGGCCTGCGAAGCGC
>CAKTED010000143.1 GCA_934546725.1 uncultured Oscillospiraceae bacterium
CACGACGTCAGAGCGCTGCCCGTTATGGATGGCAAAAAGCTCGTCGGCGTCATTACGCAGTCCGATATTTTTGACGCTTTCATCGAAATGATGGGCGCAAGAAACGCTGGCGCGCGCCTTGAGATCAAAGTCCCCAGCAAGGCCGGCATAGGCGCTGATATCCTCGGCATCATCAGAGACGCCGGAGTAAACATCCTGCACATGGTGCTCAATAATGGCAACAGCGAAAACGGCGAGCTCATCATGAAGCTCGACAGCGAGGACGTTGACGATATCTGCAAAAAGCTGCGCGAGAGGGGCTATGCCGTAAACTGCGGCTGAAACCTTACATATCCCGCAAGCTCCTTCATACTGCATTAAGCGCACCCCAATTGCCTGGCGGGAAACAGCCGTCCGGCAATTGGGGTGCTTAACTGTACCAAACTTCAGCTCAACAGCGTCTTGAAATGGCGGCTTACGCCTGTTATAATGCATGGTAGCATATTAATAAAGCTTGTAAATATATACTTTCATACATTTTCAGGAGGCTAAATCATATGGCTCAGCTTACAGGCGCATGTGTCATTGCTCAGTCCGGCGGCCCGACCGCCGTTATAAACGCCAGCTTTTACGGCGCGGCAAAGGCCGCTCTCGAGGCGGGCTGCATTACGAAGGTCTACGGCGCGGCGCACGGGATCAAAGGCGTTTTGAACGACGTGCTCTACGATATCGGCCAGGAGGACCCGCGGGAGCTGGAATATCTCAAATATACTCCCTCCTCCGAGCTCGGCTCCTGCCGCTACAAGATGGCCGACCCGGATAAGGATGACGGCGACTATCAGCGCATCCTCGAAATTTTCAAAAAGTACAATGTCCGCTATTTCTTCTATAACGGCGGCAACGACTCCATGGATACCTGCAACAAAATAAGCCGCTTCATGTCCCGCAGCGGATACGAGTGCCGCGTTATGGGCATTCCGAAAACGATCGATAACGACCTTTTCGGTACGGATCACTGCCCCGGCTACGCAAGCGCGGCGAAGTATATCGCAACGTCCTGCATGGAGGTCAGCAAGGACGCGCGCGTTTATGACACCGGCGCCGTTACGGTAATGGAGATCATGGGCCGCCACGCGGGCTGGCTCGCCGCCGCCGCGGCGCTTGCGACGCATTTCGGCTCCGGCCCCGACCTCGTTTATCTGCCGGAGACAAATTTTGATATGGACGTTTTTCTTGCCGACGTTGAGCGGCTTTACAAGGCCAACGGCGCGGTTTTCGTCGCCGTTTCCGAGGGCATCCATTACGCAGACGGGCGCTTTGTCTCCGAGGCTGAGGTCTCCGCTTCCGACGGCTTCGGTCACGCGCAGCTCGGCGGTCTCGCCGTTCGTCTGGCGGACATCGTCAGGCAGCGTCTCGGCGTGAAGGTACGCGGCATTGAGCTGAGTCTTCTCCAGCGCTGCGCCTCGCACTGCGCCTCGCAGACGGATATCGACGAGGCCATTCTTGCGGGCAGGATTGCCGTTGAGGCGGCCGTTGGCGGCAAGAGCGGCTATATGGTCGCCTTTGAATGCAGCCGTGACGGCGGCTATGAGTGCAATACGCGCCTCATCCCGCTCACCTCGGTCGCAAACTTCGAGAAAAAGATCCCCGCCGCGTGGATCGGCGAGGATAAGAGCAGCGTAAAGCAGGAGTTTATCGATTACCTTCTCCCCCTCGTTCAGGGCGAGCCGGAGCGCGCGCTCGAGCAGTCCATGCCCCGCTTTGCCCGCCTGAAAAAGGTTCGCGCGGCGGCGGAGTAAGCTCCGCTATAATCATATATGCTTCAGCGCCCGGCAGGACTTCCGCCGGGCGCTGCTTTTTCTGTTTGTGGCTCTTATTGTCTGCTGTCATTCAGTGTGGGATCGGAGGCTGTTATCTGCTGTCATTCAGAGGGGGGGGCGATTGTAAAGATTATTTCCGTCATTCAGAGGGAGCGTCAGCTTAAATATTGCTGTCATTCAGAGCCTGCGCCAGCAGGCGAAGAATCCCACCATTGGTTCCATCGGGGTAACAACACCGTACTGCCCTGCCCCTCCATAGGGGATTCCACGGGGTGCTTGCGCACCCCTCTGAATGACGGAGGCCTTTGGTCCCCGCGCCCACTGATTTGCTGCTCTGCCCCTGATGGGGGGATCCCCGCTTTGCGAGGATGACGGAGAAAGTCGTAACCCTCCCGCGTCCACCGGGTCTCATCACAGCGTCTGGCCGCTCACCATGCCGTTCCAGAGGCGGTAATAGATGCCCTTTTTCGCCAGCAGCTGCTCGTGGGTGCCCTCCTCCTCAATGCCGTCCTTGCCGAGAACGAGGATGCGGTCGGCATTTTTTATCGTCGTCAGGCGGTGGGCGATGGTCAGCGTCGTGCGGCCGACGGCGAGCTTGTCAAGGCTCTGCCCCACCAGTATCTCGCTCTCGTTATCCAGCGCGCTCGTGGCCTCGTCCAGAATCAGGATCGGCGGATTCTTCAGGAACACGCGGGCGATGCTTATGCGCTGCTTCTGCCCGCCGGAAAGCTTGACGCCGCGCTCGCCGACATAGGTATCATAGCCGTCCTTGAGTGCGCGGACAAATTCGTCGCAGCCCGCGAGTCGCGCGGCGGCCTCTATTTCCTCGCGCGTCGCGTTCGGCTTGCCGTAGGCGATATTCTCCGCCACTGTGCCGCTGAAGAGATAAACATCCTGCTGCACCACGCCGACGGCGCCGCGCAGGCTCTCGAGCGTAACGCCGCGGATATCCTGCCCGTCTATCAGTATCTGACCGCCCGTCAGCTCATAAAAGCGCGGGATGAGGTTGCAGAGCGTCGTCTTTCCGCCGCCGGATGGGCCGACGAGCGCGATGCTCTCGCCGGGCTTTATCGTAAGGTTCACGTTATGCAGCACCTTATTATGATCGTCCGGATACTCAAAGCTTACGTTTTTCAGCTCAATGCCGCCCTTCGTCACCTCAAGCGGCCTTGCGCCCGGGAGGTCGACAATGTCCGCCGGCGTATCCATTATCTCATAAAAGCGCTCTATGGCCGTAACGCCGCGCTGGAACTGCTCGGCAAACTCCACTATGCGGCGGATCGTCGCAATAAGAGTTGTAACATAGAGCACATAGGCCACCATGTCGCCCGCGCTGATCTTGCCGTAAACAAGGAAGAGGCCGCCCGCGAGGATAACGACGAGGTACATCAGGCCATCGAAGAGGCGTGTGCTCGTATTGAACGCCGCCATGGCGTAATAGCTTTTCTTTTTTATCTCCTGAAACGCGCGGTTGCCCGTCTCGAGCTTCGCCTGCTCGCGCTCCTCGGCGGCAAAGGCCTTGACGACGCGCTGGCCGAGCAGGCTGTCCTCAATGGAGGCGTTCAGCTCGCCGATCTGATGGCGCTGCTCGCGGAAGCGAGCGCGCAGCTTGAGATTGAGCTTTACGGAGACGATGCCCATGAGCGGCACGCAGGCAAAAACTATGAGCGTGAGCGGCACGCTTGAGCAGCAGAGAATGATGAACGCCGCGATGATCTTTATCGCCGCGATGAAAAACTCCTCCGGGCAGTGGTGAGCGAACTCAGTCACGTCAAAAAGGTCGTTCGTCACGCGGCCCATTATCTGCCCCACCTTGGTGTTTGAATAATATGTAAAGCTCAGGCGCTGGAGATGCGCAAACGCATCCCGGCGCATATCCGTTTCGATATAAACGCCCATGATGTGGCCGGTGCTGGACATATAGTAGTTCGCCGCGCCGTCAATCAGCCGCAGGACGAAATACAGCGCCGCCATTTTCAGCACGGCTGAAACCGTGAGCATTGCCGCGGAATCTACCGCGGAATTTGTAAGGCTTCCCACTATCTTGGGCAGCACAATGTCGCAGAGCGTCGTGAGTGCCGCGCAGAAAAGGTCGAAGAACATTATCTTCTTATATTTCATAAGGTACGGCATGAATCGCCGTATGGCCGAAGCCGTTCCCGGTCTCTTTTTCTGCTGTTCCATTGTTTCTCCCTCTCTTATTTCAAATAAACGTGCGGGAACCCTGGGGATATCCCCAAAGCCCCCGCACGTTCTGGTAAAGCTGTTCTTAAAACTCCGCGTTGCCGACCGTTCTCGGATAGGGGATAACGTCGCGGATATTGGATACTCCCGTGAGGTACATGATGATGCGCTCAAAGCCGAGACCATAGCCCGCGTGCTTCGTTCCGCCGTAGCGACGAAGGTTGACGTACCACCAGTAGTCCTTTTCATCCAGGCCGCACTCCGCCATGCGGGAGAGCAGCACGTCCAGCCGCTCCTCGCGCTGGCTTCCGCCGATGATCTCGCCCACGCCCGGAACGAGCAGATCCATGGCCGCGACGGTCTTTCCATCGTCGTTCATGCGCATGTAGAAGGACTTTATCTCTTTGGGATAATCAATGACGAAAACAGGCTTCTTATATATCTGCTCCGTAAGGTAGCGCTCGTGCTCCGTTTGGAGGTCGCAGCCCCAGTCAACGGGGTATTTGAACTCCGCGCCGCTCTTTTTGAGCAGCTCAACGGCCTCGGTGTACGTTACCTTCTGGTAATCGCTCTCCGCAAGCTTCGTCAGGCGCTCGAGCAGCGTTTTATCCACAAAGCTGTTGAAGAACTCTATTTCCTGCGCGCAGTTTTTCAGAACGTGGTTTATGATGTATTTTATCATGTCCCACGCAAGCTGCATGTTATCGTCAAGATCGGCAAAGGCGATCTCCGGCTCTATCATCCAGAACTCGGCGGCATGCCGCGCGGTATTGGAATTTTCCGCGCGGAAGGTGGGGCCGAAGGTATAGACC
>CAKTED010000144.1 GCA_934546725.1 uncultured Oscillospiraceae bacterium
GCCTCGGAAAAAACTCTTCTCAGCCCGCAAGTGTGCGAGCAGAGCGAGTGCGCGCGGCGGGCTGCATCCCAATTCGCAGAAATGCTTGCATTTTTGCGAGAGCGTGGCGACTTTATCGCCACGCTCAGTATATTATATGGATGTCTCCCCGCTTCAGCCACCGCGCTTATGTTAAATATTTGTATGGCCTTCGTAAAGCGGCAAAAAGGGCGGGATCCCTTCGGTTTTTGTCCGAAAGGCTCCCGCCCATGAAAATTTTTAATTTTGCGTTTTTACCCCAAAATGGCCTTGAGGTCAGCCTCCGGCGTGCTTATCGGGGCTATGCCGAACTTTTCCACAAGGAAGTTCAGCACATTGGGCGATATGAACGCGGGAAGCGTCGGGCCGAGGCGGATATTCTTTATTCCGAGATGCAGCAGCGTGAGCAGGATGCAGACGGCCTTCTGCTCATACCATGACAGGATCATGGAAAGCGGCAGCTCGTTCACCCCGCAGCCAAAGGCCTCGCTGAGCGCCACGGCGACCTTTATCGCACTGTAAGCATCGTTGCACTGTCCCATATCCATAATGCGCGGCAGCCCGCCGATGGTGCCGAGGTCAAGATCGTTGAAGCGGTATTTTCCGCAGGCAAGCGTGAGAATTATGGTGTCGGCAGGCGTGCTCTTCACAAAGTCCGTGTAATAGCTGCGTCCGCCGCGCGCGCCATCGCAGCCGCCCACGAGGAAAAAGTGCTTTATCGCGCCGCTTTTAACGGCCTCTATCACCTTGTCCGCAACTGAAAGCACCGTTCCGTGCGCAAAGCCGGTGGTTACGCTCTCGCCGCCGTTCATACCGGTGAAGTGCCTGTCCTCACCGTATCCGCCAAGCTCCAGCGCCTTTTCGATAACGGGCGTAAAGTCCCTCTCTTCGCCGATGTGTACAAGCTCGGGATACGCCACGGCCTCCGTCGTGAAAACGCGGTCCGCATAGCTCGCCCTGGGCGGCATGAGGCAATTCGTCGTAAAAATAACGGGAGCGGGGATATCGGCAAACTCCTTCTGCTGATTCTGCCAGGCGGTCCCGAAATTTCCCTTGAGCTGCGGATATTTTTTAAGCTCGGGGTATGCGTGCGCGGGCAGCATCTCGCCGTGCGTATAAACGTTTATGCCCTTACCCTCTGTCTGCTCCAGCAGCAGCTTGAGATCATAGAGGTCATGGCCGGAAATTACGATAAACGGCCCCTTTTCCACTGTAAGCGGAACGGTGGTCGGAACCGGCGTTCCGAACGCTTCAGTATTGGCCTCGTCAAGCATTGCCATGCACTTCAGATTCACCTCGCCGACCTCGAGAACGATGGGAAGCAGCTCATCCATGCCCCAGTCGGAGCCGACCGCGTAAAGCGCCTTATGGAAAAATTTATTTACCTCGGGATCGCTTTTACCGAGCACGAGCGCGTGATACGCATATGCGGCAACGCCGCGAACGCCAAAGAGGATAAGCGACTTGAGCGAACGGATATCCTCGTCCGCGTTCCAGAGCTCTGCCATATCATAATCGTCGTTCCTTCCGCAGGAACCGCATGCGCCGCACTGCGGGACCAGTCTGTCGTGTTCGGCATGCACGCGCTCCGTAAGCGCCGTGATAGACGCGTTATCAAAATTCACGTTCGTCAGCGTGGCAAAAAGGCTCTCGATCACAAGCCTGTCCGTATCGGAGGTAACGAGCGCATCATTTCCCTCAGTCGCGCGGGCAAGTCCTATGAGCGCGCCCGTAAGCTTATCCTGAAGTCCTGCGGTTTCGGCGCTCTTTCCGCAAACTCCGGCAGAGCCGGTGCAGCCCTTACATCCGGCCGTCTGTTCGCACTGGAAGCAGAACATTTTGTTTTCCATCGTTTTTCCTCCCTTTCCGTCAGCGGCGGCTCTCAGTGAAAACCACCGTAAGCAGCATTTTGAAATCCTCCGCGGCAAAAACCGCGTGCGGCTTTCCGGCGGGCATAATGATGCTCTCGCCGGCAGAGCAGAAGTGCTCAACGCCGTCTATCGTAAAGCGGCCCCTGCCTTCAAGTACGAGCACCATGGCGTCTCCGCCGGAGGCGTGCGTGCCGATCTCCTCCCCCTTTGAAAACGCGAAAAGCGTTATGCTCACGGCGTCGTTCTGCGCCAGCGTTCTGCTCACTACCTGTCCCTGCTGCACCTTTACCTCAGAGGCAAGCGCAAGAACCTTCTCATGCTCAATATTTTTAATGAATGCCATGGTTTTCGGTCTCCTTTCGTCCTTCAGCATCTATTTTGTCCGGCCGCCCGCGGCAATATTTCCGAGGCGTCCCTTGATTTTTCGCGTTCAGTATAGTACACTGTCAGCAATATGTATGTTGAATTTTCAACGAAAGAGGCATTTATGACAGAAAATTTTGATATTCTCAAAAGCTGTCCGCTTTTCAGCGGAGTTGAGTTTGACAGAATCCCGGCAATGCTCAAATGTCTCGGCGCGCAGAGGCTCGAATTTAAAAAGGGCGATACGGTGCTTGCGGAGGGCGACCCGGCCAGATATCTCGGCATCGTTCTATCAGGCAGAGCCCAGGTCATCCGCATGGACTATTACGGAAACCGCAGTATTCTAACGAGCGTGGCGCCGTCACAGATATTCGGCGAATCCTTCGCCTGCGCCGGGCTGTCCTCGCTGCCCGTAACTGTGGCCGCGGTGGAGGATTCAAGCCTGCTTCTTCTCGACGCGCAGCGCATTACTCAAACGTCAGCAACACCTGCGCGTTTCACAGCCGCCTCATTTTCAACCTTCTCAATATTGTTGCGCGGAAAAACCTTGTTTTTAACCGCAAGCTTGAGATCACATCAAAGCGCAGCACTCGCGAAAAGCTGATGGCCTATCTGCTCATTGAGGCCAAGGAGCAAAGGCGCGACAGCTTCTCCATCCCGTATGACAGGCAGGAGCTCGCGGATTATCTTGAGGTCGACCGCAGTGGTCTCTCCGCAGCGATAGGCAAGCTGTGCCGCGAGGGTATAATCGAGTGTCAGAAAAACCGTTTTACGCTGCTCGGCGGTGCAAAAGCAGCGATTTATTGAAGGGAGAATGGTCATGAGTTCATTATGTGGAGCAAAATGTGAGGAATGTCCTCTCAAAAACGACTGCGCGGGATGTTCCGAAACCTGCGGCAGTCCGTTCGGTGGCAGCTGCATAGCGGCAAGCTACATAAAAACCGGCGGAAGGGAGGCCTATGCCGCGTTCAAGTCTATTCTGCTTGCCGAGGTAAACGCCGTCTTGAAAGCGGAGGGGCTCCCCCTCGCGGACGGACTCTATGAGCTTGCCGGAAAATTTGTAAATCTTGAGTACCCTCTTCCCAACGGTCAGCGGGCGCGGCTGCTTGACGACAGGAACATATATCTCGGCTGCCAGATCGAGTTTGCCGACCTTGGCATATGCTACGGCGTCGTTGCCGATACCGGCTTCATCCTCGTTTGCAGTTACAGTGTAAACGGCAGTGATCCGGAAATTATTATCTATAAACGTCGCTGAACGGCCGAACGGCCCCGTTTTCGGGCAGTATTAACAGATTTTGAGGCAAAAAAAGGGTTCCGCAGGTATTCGATTGAATACCTGCGGAACCCTTTTGATATTTCCACCGCCGTAATACGGCAGCTTCAGCTCATTAAGAGAGCGAATTACTTGCACTCGGCAAGGAGCTTCTTAGCCAGCTCAGCAGCGGAAGCAGCGTCCTCAGAATATCCGTCAGCGCCAATCTCGTCAGCAAAAGCCTGGGTTACAGGTGCGCCGCCGATCATGATCTTAACGGTGTCTCTGAGGCCGGAAGCCACGATAGCATCGATGGTGTTCTTGATAGCGGGCATGGTGGTGGTCAGAAGAGCGGAGAGAGCAACGATCTTGCAGTCCGGGTTAGCCTTCATGGCCTCGATGAACTTGTCAGCAGGAACGTCAACGCCGAGGTCAATAACGTCGAAGCCAGCACCTTCGATCATCATGCCAACGAGGTTCTTGCCGATATCATGCAGGTCGCCTGCAACGGTGCCGAGGATCAGCTTGCCGATGGGCTCGGAGCCGGCAGCCTTAAGAGCGGGGGTGAGTACCTCGATGCCCTTCTTCATGGCACGGGCAGCGATAAGCATCTCGGGGACGAAGATCTCGTTGTTCTTGAACTTCTCGCCGACAACGCCCATGGCGCCGATCATGCCAACGTTGAGGATCTCATCAGCGGCAACGCCCTCATCGAGAGCCTGCTGTACGAGACCGGCAACGATTTTTACCTTACCGTTTTCAACGGCGGTTGCAATTTCCTGTACCTTAGACATAGTAAATTCCTCCTGAAAAAAGTATTGATTATTGATAAATTTGGAAAAGCAAATTGGGAACGCTTATTTCTTCTTGTTCACCGCAGCGATACGGTCCTCTCTGAACGCGGTGATGTACTCCATGCAGAAGTCGTCCATGCCAAGCAGAGCCTCAGTAGCATAGATGATGCCGAGCAGCTGCTTGTCCAGCGGATCAAAGATGGCGCTGTCAAGACCGGCGTTCATTGCGAGAACGACGAAGCCCATGTTGATGAGCTTACGGGCGGGCAGGTTGAAGGAGATGTTGCTGACCGCGCCGGTGATATGGATGGTGGGATAGCGCTTCTTGATTTCGGTAATGACCTCGATGACCATTGCAATACCGTCCTCGGAGGTGCAGAGCATCTCTACGAGGGGATCGATGTGCAGGCGGCTGGGGTCGATGTGATACTCCTCGGCCTTCTTCATAAGGTTATCGAAAACTCTCAGTCTGTCAGCTGCGCTCTTGGGGATA
>CAKTED010000145.1 GCA_934546725.1 uncultured Oscillospiraceae bacterium
CTCCCAGCTGAGCTATACCCCCATATTCAGGTTGTGATTGCCTCATCGGAATCAACGTTATGTATATTAGCACATGAGCATGCTTTTGTCAACAAGTAAATTCCAAATTTTCTGATATTTTTTCTTCATGTAACCGCTTTGCGAAAAATGCAGATTTTTGTTGACTAATCCGGTCGGCGGTGCTATAATTACCCGAACTGCAAAGCTGCAATGTGATATCTTTGTCGGCAAAGGTCTACCGGTGTGGAAAATCCGACGCTTGGAGACTGAGTAAACCTTGTCCGGAGGGACAGGGCTTTTTTTATGCCCACGGCTTTGGTTCTCGTACGATGTGTAGTCCGGGGGACCGGTTTACATATATATCTACAATATAATATGTCGGAGGGAAAACAATGGATCTTATTTACAACATAAAGGACAAGCCAAAGTTTGGGCGGCTGATCGTTTTTGCCATTCAGCAGCTTCTGGCGGCGACGCTCGTGGTGCCCGTTATCATCAACAGCCAGACGGGGAGCACGATGAGTCCTGCGGCGGCGCTTTTTGGCGCAGGTATCGGAACACTTGTCTACATTCTTTTTACAAAGGCTGACAGCCCTGTGTTTCTCGGCTCGTCATTTGCATTTCTCGGTTCGATGGCGGCTGCCTTTTCTGGCTCCATGTCCGTTGGATATCTCGGCCTTATCATTGGCGCCATTTTCGCCGGCCTTGTTTATGTAGTTATAGCCATTGTTGTCAAGCTCGTTGGAGTCAAATGGGTATCCAGGCTCATGCCTCCGGTAGTTATAGGACCCACGGTCGCAATAATCGGTTTGTCTCTTGCCGGTAACGCGGTTGGCGATTTTACCACTGCAAGCTATGCGGGCGGATCCGTCTATGTGGCCATTATCTGCGGTCTCATAACGCTTGGCGTAACGATGCTCTGCTCCACCTTCGGTAAGAAGATGACACGCCTCATTCCCTTTGTTATCGGCATACTTGCAGGATATGCGGCCGCCTCCGTTTTTTACATTATCGGCTGCGCGACCGGCTGCGATGCGCTTAAGGTGATCGACTATTCCGCGCTTGTGAACAACTTCAGCGACATTGGCCTGAAGAGCTTCATATCGTTCCCTGATTTTACGTTCTTCACCGCGATCAAGGGCTTCAGCGAGATAACGGCCGCGGATGTGGGTACCGTTGCCGTTGCCTATGTTCCCGTTGCGTTCGTTGTATTTGCGGAGCACATTGCAGACCACAAAAATCTCAGCTCGATAATTGGAAAGGATCTTCTTGAGGAGCCCGGACTGCACCGCACGCTCCTGGGCGACGGTGTAGGCTCCATGGTTGGCGCGATATTCGGCGGCTGCCCGAACACCACATACGGCGAGTCTGTTGCCTGCGTTGCCATTACCCGGAATGCTTCGGTTTACAGTATTATCGCAGCTGCCGTTCTGGCCATGCTGATAGCTTTCCTCACCCCGTTCGTTGCATTTGTCAACACCATCCCCTCCTGCGTTATGGGCGGCGTATGCGTCGCGCTCTACGGCTTTATCTCCGTCTCGGGTCTGAAGATGATAAAGGACGTTGATCTTGGCGAAAACAAAAATCTTTTCGTCGTCAGCACCATCCTTGTTACCGGCATCGGAGGACTTTCCGTTTCCTTCGGCAAGGTTACGATAACCTCAATCGCCTGCGCGCTCATACTCGGCATACTCGTGAACGTCATGCTCACTCCCAAAGGGGAGAAGAAGGCGTAATAAGCGCAGATATCAAATATGCGTAATAAAAAACACCGGTTTTCTGCTCAGGGTAGGAGACCGGTGTTGCGTCATTTTCAGCTGTTTTTGTCTTACCTTTTAAAGACTATCAGTCGCTGGCCGAGGTAATTCAGCGCGGAGCACATGACCCAGCCAACGAGCATTGCAATATTTTCCCGGAGCTTTTCGTCTACTCCGGAGAGCACAAGCGCAGTCAGCGGTTTTGCGGCTCCATACGCAATCAGATAGCATATCGCAATATTGGCGGCAAACTCAATAGCCTGAAGCAGCGAACGGCCTTTGTTTTTGAATGTAAAGTATTTGTTCAGGAAATAGCTCAGTATACTTGTAAGGATATAGTTCGCCGCGGACGATACCCAGTATGAGCATCCAGCGATATTATACAGGCCGAACATTATCCCCATGCCGATAACGGTATTAATCGCACCGACGACTGCAAAGCGAAAAAGCGGCCAGTTGTATATTTTATACAGGGCCGTCATGATAAACCTCTTCATTGAATTCACTCCGAAAATATATGCTATTTTTGTAATTATACCATAAAAAAATGAATTTTACATTGAAAATATTGTCCAGTTTTGCTATAATAATTTCAAATATTTTTGTGAGAGGTGCATTATGGGACTTTATGATAAATTTTCGCCCGAAGAACTTGAAGTAAAGGAAACCGTACCCGCGCTTTTTGGCCCGCCCGTAGAGCTTTTTAATACTCCCATAACTCCAAGGGAGAATACGCTTCGCCTATATCATGGCAAAACGCCCATGTGGGCCCCGTTTTCGATGGGGGACTCCAATATGCTTATGCTTGACTGCGACCCGGAAAATCAGGCGCGCAGTCCAGGGGGCGGCGGCTGCGACGGTTGGGGCGTTGAATGGGTATTTGTAGATGTTGTCGGCGGCGCGATGGTAAAGCCCGGCAACCCGAAGGTACTGGACATAAATCACTGGGAGGATTACGTTACTCCGCCGGACCCTGATACCTGGGATTGGGAAGGCTGCTATGAGCGCGACAGGGATAAAATCAGGCCCGACAGAGCTACATATATCAATGTTCCCGGCTGCCTTTTTGAGCGGCTCATTGCCGTTATGGATTTTGATAACGCAATCGTTGCGCTGATAGACGACGAGCAGAAGGAGGCCGTGCATCGCTTCTTCCGCGTCGTTACGGACATACACAAAAAGTTCTATACCAACTGCAAAAAATGGTTTGATCCCGATATTGTGAATTTTAATGACGACTGGGGCTCTCAGCGCGCGGAGTTTTTCTCCGTTCCGACTGTGCGCGAGATGCTTCTGCCGTATGTCAAAGAGCTGGTGGAGCACGTTCATTCACTGGGGATGTACTGGGATCTGCACTGCTGCGGCAAGGTGGAAAATTTTGTCCCGCTTTTCATCGAGGCAGGCATGGATTCGTGGGGCGGCCAGGCGATAAACGATAAGTACGCGCTTAAACAGAAATACGGAGACAGCTTTATTTTTACGAGCGGTCCCGAGGTGGGGGAGAACGCCACGGATGAGGAGCTTGACGCCGCCGTTGCCGACTTCATGGCCCGATGCGGCAGCGATAACCGCATAATATGTGACGCCGGGCAGAATCCCGCGCTGCGCCGCAAGCTTTATGAGGCGACGCGAAAGAATTATGACCGCATGCTTGCGGAAGGCAGGGCGATAATGTGAGCGCCCACCGTGGCTCTGGCGCAGGGGCAAAATTTTCACGGAGGCATTGAATTGTAAGCGGAGCTCGGGTATAATCAATTCCGCAGACAGATAAAAGATTTGGAGATGCGGTATGGAAAATAAATGCGAAAAGATCAAAGTGGAACCGAACGGCTTTTGCCGCTTTTTTGACAGATGTGATACGTCGCTGATAGAAGAGCCGGAAACCTGCGATGTGTGCAATCATTATGATGACTCTGACAGCAGCTGCGACCACTGCGGGGATGCGTGAAGAGCGCCACGGCAGCCCGGGGACACATGGACACGCTGCCATAAAAAAATTTAATACAGCCTGTGACGGAAACAGCCTCAGGCCATCATCTCGATGGTCTGAGGCTGTTTTTTTGCTGACAGGGGGGAGCTATGTGTTGCCCCATTCGCCGGTTATGAGCTTTGCCGCGTTCTTGACCTCCTCGACGATGCCGGAGAACTTGGCCGTATGTACGTCCTGAAACAGACCGACAACTCCAACGGCAAACCTTGCAGCGCCCATGCTGTCGAATATCGGGGCGGCGACGGAGCACAGCCCCATGCGGTATTCGCCCTTTTCGATGCGGCAGCCGTTTTCACGGATATCTGCGCAGATGGCGAGGAGCTTTTCGGGGCTGTCAGTGGTATGGGGAGTGTATTTTGTGAAGTGCGTCGCTTCGGCCATGCGCATTAGCACGCCGTGCGGCTGATAGGCAAGCAGGACCTGGCCCTGCGCGGTGCAATAGGCTGGGGCGCGGGCGCCGACGGAGGAGACGACCTTGAAGCTGCCCGAAAGCTGTACCGTGTCGAGCAGCACCGTGTCGGATTCTGCAAGGATGGAAAGATACGCGGCCTCCTGCGAGGCGAGCGCAAGGTGTTGGAGATGAACATGGGCCGCTGAGATGATATCCCATGAGCGGCTGACGGCCGAGCCGAGCTCGAAAAGTCTGATGCCAAGCTGATACTTATCGTCCGCGGGCGACTGGCGCAGGATCTGATGGTCGACCATCGTCGACATAAGTCCGTAGACCGTGCTCTTGGCCCAGCCTGTGCGCGCGGATATCTCCGTCAGGGAAACGGGCCGCCCCAGCTGCTCGATTATCTCAAGAATATTGAACGCCTTGCTCAGCGAGCCTATCTGCTTTCTTCCGTCGGGTTTCATGATCGGACAGTACCCTCCATCCGTGAAATGATGTTTACATTATATTCAAAATCGGACGTTCTTTCAAAAAAATTATTCGGCATTAACGAAAATAAGTTCGACAATGCCGAATTGACGACTTGCCATGTCGAACCGGGCGCTTGCCAGAGGATAAGCCCGGAATTTATAATATATTGTATAATAC
>CAKTED010000146.1 GCA_934546725.1 uncultured Oscillospiraceae bacterium
TATTCCAATCATAAGGCGGATCCAGGTGTTACCGAGGATCTGCCTGAGCTGAACCTTTATGTAAGCAAGGCGGGAGAGTGAAACGGAGGTATTTGCAACGAGCGGGATGGGGCCGTATTCCGCTCCGTTGTATTCAAAGCTGAGCTCACCAAGAACGTCCCCCGCCGAGACGGGAGCGGTAAGCTCCTCTGCGCCCTCGAGCTGGCTGTATATGGTCACCTTTTTCTGAATGCCAGATACGTCGAAATCGTTGGGAAGGATCATGGAAAGGGCGGACTGCGGGCGAGCCACCACGCTGCTCGCGTCCTCGCCAAGAGCGACGGGAACCTCCTGAATGAGATCTGTGGTGTTTACGACGGTGGTCATGCTGAAATTATCCAGAAACCATTTCTGCATGCTTTTTGTTTCCATGAAGCTGCGCAGATTATACGAGCCGTCAGAAAGCTCCTCCTCAATGCAGCCGAGAACGACGGAGATTATGGTCTGCCCATCAAGCTCGACAGAGGAAACGAGACAGAGTCCGGAAACACTGGAGCTGCCGGTTTTGATGCCCTTAGCCTCGCTGTAATAGTACTTGCTGCGGTCAGGATTTATAAGCTCGTTGGTGGTGCGCAGGTATCTTATGTCGGACTTGTTCGTTGCGGGGATCTCCTTGTGAACTGTGGTGACGATCGTGAGAAAGCCGGGGTGCTTTATGGCCTCGGCGGCTATGATGGCAAGATCGTGCGCCGTGGAGCGGTGCTCCTCCACGGGCATGCCGTGAGTGTTGACGAAATGAGTGTTTTTGCAGCCAAGCTCGAGAGCGCGGGCGTTCATTGCGGAAACGAAGGCGGATATGCTGCCGGATATGTACTCGCCCACGATGTTGCAGGACTCGTTCGCGGAGGCGACGAGCATGCAGTAGAGCAGGTTTTCGAGCGTCATCTCCTCACCCGGCACGATATTCTGGTTGCTGCCGTCAAGCCCGATGTCGCTGCGGCAGTCCTCCTGCGCGGTGATAACGTCCGAAAGGGAGATATCCCCCCTGTCGATGGCCTCAAACGCCAGAAGAGCCGTCATTATCTTCGTGGTGCTGGCGGGAGCATACTGCGTTTCGGCGTTCAGGGAGTAGTATATTTCGCCGGTGGAGGCGTTCATGAGGATGGCCGCACCTGCATCCGCGCTGAAATCATCGACAGCCTTTACAGATGTCGGCTGGATAATTATAAGAAATATATTCAAAATTAATATAAATGAAAAGGCTTTAAGTTTTTTCATAGAAAACTCCAAAAAATGTGTTATAATAAGTATGCAGAGGTTTGAGCGCTGAAAAAAACACTGTAAAAAACTTAATACAGGGCAAATAAACTATTTACTTTTCCCGGCTCCTATTTTATTATATCAACAAACGGGTCATAATTGCAAGACCGTTTGCAATATTGCGGCGGCAAAAAGTTAAAACGCCGCGCGGATGGAGTAAGGACGGTGCGGAATGAGGCTTTCGGGAGCGACGGCCAGGCTCATACTTGCGAGCGCGTTTCTTGTGACCGCCGCGGGGATGTTCTGCGCCGGGTATTACTTTGCCCTGCGCGGAAGCGGGGAGCTTTCGAGCTCTTACGTTGTCACCGCGCAGACGGCTGAGCCCACGCCGGAGATCGTGCCGGAGGAGGAGCGGACTGTGAACATCAACACCGCCCCCGCCGATGAGCTTGAGGAGCTTAACGGCATAGGCGAAAAGCTGGCGCTCGAAATAATCCGATACAGGGACGAAAACGGACCGTTTGAGCACGAATATGAGATCATGGACGTTCCCGGTATCGGCGACGGAGTTTACGCCAAAATTAAAGACAGTATAACAGTTAAATGATTTATATCAAGGAGAGATAAAGCGTATGAGAATACTTGTTGTTGACGATGAAAAGCTGCTTGTTAAGGGCATAACCTTTAACCTTGAAAACGAGGGCTATAAGGTAGACGTTGCGTATGACGGCGAGGAGGCCGTTGAGCTTGCGCGCAACGAGGACTTCAACCTTATCATCATGGACGTTATGATGCCCAAGCTCAACGGTCTTGAGGCCTGCATGCGCATAAGAGAATTTTCCAAGGTGCCCATTATTCTGCTCACCGCCAAGAGCGAGGATACCGACAAGATCATAGGCTTTGAGTACGGCGCGGACGATTATATCACCAAGCCCTTCAATATCCTTGAGCTCAAGGCGAGAGTAAGAGCGCTGCTGCGCCGTTCCTCCATGATCGAGCAGACCGTGAGCGCAAACGTTCTCACGAGCGGCTATATAAAGATCGATACCGAGCGCCGCACCTCCTTCAGAGACGGCACGGAGGTCGAGCTTACCGCGAAGGAGTTTGACCTTATCGAGCTGCTCATGAAGAATCCCGGCAAGGTGTACAGCCGCGAAAACCTCCTTTCCATAATCTGGGGCTATGATTATCAGGGCGACATCAGAACGGTGGACGTTCATATTCGCCGCCTGCGCGAGAAGCTGGAGATGGTCCCGGCAGAGCCTGAGAAGATCATGACCAAATGGGGAGTGGGCTACTATTTTAAGGACTAAGCTGAAGCTTCCGCGATTCAACAGCGTGCTGCTCAAATATGCCTTTGGTTATATCATGATAATCCTGGCATGCCTGGTCCTGATGAATATTTACCCCGTGGTAAATATGCGCTCCATGCTCTATGAATCCACAAGGACGAGCATGCAGAACCAGGCGTCCGTGGTATCGTCGTCCCTTTCATCGCTGGCAACGCTTAATTCCGACGAGGTGGAAAAGGTCCTCTCCCTGCTTGGAGATATGAACCTTACGCGCACCATAATCACCGATCCCTCGGCGAGGGTGCTGTATGACAGCAGCGATAATGAGGGCAATGTGGGCAAATACGCCCTGCTTCCGGAGGTAGCGGCCGCCCTGGAGGGGAACTCAGTATTTTACTACAAGTTTACCTCGCAGGCGACGCGGAGCCGCGCGGCCATACCGGTGAACTACAAGGGCAAGACCATCGGCGCGGTGTATATATACGAATACTCCACAGAGCAGGCGGAGCTTGTATCGGCGCTGAGCAGAAATCTGCTCAAAATATCCATATGCGTTTTCGCGGCCTCCATTCTGCTGGCGCTGCTGCTGTCAAGACTGATGAACCAGCGGCTGCGAAACGTTGTCGGCGCGATAAAGAGCGTGGCGGCGGGGCAGTACGGCTACCGCATAGCGGTGAAGGGCAGCGACGAGATAGACGAGCTTTCAAGCGAGTTCAACGCGCTGGCGGATCGCCTGCAGAAGACGGAGGAGCTGCGCCAGCGCTTCGTTTCGGACGCGTCGCACGAGCTTAAAACGCCCCTGGCCGGGATCCGCCTTCTGACGGACAGCATCGTTCAGAACGAGAATATGCCGCCCGAGCTCCTGCGGGAGTTCGTGCTCGACATCGGCGCGGAGGCGGAGCGCCTTTCAAGAATAACCGAAAAGCTGCTTGAGCTGACGCGGCTTGACGTAAAGCGAGCGGAAAAGCTCGGAGAGGTGGATATTGCCGCCGTCATAAATGAAGCCATGAAAATGCTGCGCACGCTTGCGGCCAATAAGAGCGTTACGGTCGAGTGCGAGCTTTCCGAGGGCTGCGTTATATGGGCAAATTCAGACGATATACATCAGATCGTTTTCAACCTCGTTGAAAACGCCATCAAATATAATGTTAAGGACGGCAGAGTGCGGGTACTGCTTTTTGCAAAGGATGAGCGCGCGCACATTATCATAGACGATACGGGCATAGGTATCCCGGAGGAGGATCTGCCGCATGTATTCGACCGCTTTTATCGCGTGGACAAGGCGCGGAACAGCGACGTTGGCGGCAGCGGTCTCGGCCTTGCCATCGTGAAGGACACGGTGGAGAAGCACAGGGGGACTGTGGAGGTCTCGCGCAGAGAGAGCGGAGGAACACGGTTCCATGTTTCCTTCCCGCTGTACAAAGGCGGTGAGGAGAAATGACGAAAAGATTTTTCGCCCTGCTTTGTGCTGCCGCCCTGCTTTTTTCGCTCTGCGCGTGCAACAGCGGCAGCACGCAGACGGATTCCGAGAGCGTAACGGTCTATTATACCGGAAACTCCGGGTATGCCGCGGGCGGCGGCTTTGTGGAGTCCGTGGAGCTGCAGATGCCGGACGGCGACGATAAAATACATTACGCCCTTGACCGGCTGGGAGAGGAGCCCGATAAGGACGGGCTTGCTTCGGCGCTTGTGAAGGGCACGCGGATTTATTCCTATTCGCTCGACGACGGCGTTATATCCGTTGAGCTCAGCCCGGCCTATCTGGGGCTTACGGAGCTTGAACAGACGGCTGTAAAAAGCTGCGTTACGCTCACGCTCTGCGCCATAGACGAGATAGACAGCGTGAACATTTATGTTGACGGCAGCCCGGTTGAGGAGAGCCTTGACGCGGACAGCATAATACTCGAGGATACGGATACAAACGAGTTTGAAAAGCGCATACTGCTGTATTTTCCCGAGACGGGCGGGAAGTATCTTTCGCCGGAGTACAGAGTGCTCACCGTCGGTCAGGACAAGCTGCTGGCGGAGTACGTCGTCGAGGAGCTGATAAGCTCAACGCAGAGCAGCGAGCTCACGGGCGCCGTGCCCGAGGGAACGCGCCTTATTTCCATATCGCTGAAAAGCGGCGTATGTACCGTGAATTTCTCCGGCGAATTCGTTGAAAACCGCGCGGATACCGCCGCCGGACAGCGGATGACGGTATACTCCG
>CAKTED010000147.1 GCA_934546725.1 uncultured Oscillospiraceae bacterium
GCCGTAAAGACCGCCGATGGTGTTGCCCGCGGCATAGAGGCCGGGAATGGGCTTGCGGTCTGCGTCAAGAACGTTGAGATCCATGTCGACATTGAAGCCGCCATCGGTGTTCAGGAAGGCAGGACCCCACTTGAGCGCATAGAACGGACCCTTCTTTATCGGGAGCATGAGCTCGGGGCGCTTGCCGTAATCCTTATCCTCGCCTGCCTCGGCCAGCTCGTTATAGCGTCCGACGGTCTTGCAGAGGTTTTCAACGGGCACGCCCATCTTCTCGGCCAGCTCCTCAATGCTGTCCGCCTTGAAGGCAAGACCCTTTTTGAGGTAATGCTCGATTGCGGTGGGGATGCCGTTGCGCTCGCCGTTCCAGGGCACGCCGTAGAACGTGACGAGGGGCTCCCAGAACTGTCCGCCGCCGATGGGGGACAGGCGCTCGACCTCCTCGACCCAGTCGCTGTCGAAGATGGTGTATGCAAACTCGCCGCCGGGCTGGCGCAGAACGTTCAGGGATTTTGCCTGGATCCAGTTATCCTCGTTCATGAAGCGGTTGCCCTCAATGTTGACGAAGAGGAAGAAGAAGGTGTAAAGGGCATAGGCCGTCAGGTGGATCGTGGTAGGCCAGGGGGTATCCTCAAAGGTGCCGCCTGCCCAGTAGCCCATCTTGTGGCCGTCACCGGTGTTCATGCGGGGAGGATTGTATGCGTTGCGTTTGGGCTTGAGGCCGATGGGCGCATATGCCGCAACCATCTCGGGGTCGCCGCCGATATCGCCGGTGGCCAAAACGACGCCCTTGCGGCCAACGAAGCGGCGATAGCCGTCCTCACTCTTTGCAATGACGGCTATAACGCGGCCGTTCTCGTCCTTTTCAAGCTGGGCGCCGGGAGTCCTGTAGCGGATTTCGCCGCCGTGCTTTTTGATCTGATCGATGAAGATCTCGCAGCCTGCCTGAGCGCCGGCGGGCTTGAAGCGACCGTTGGGGTCGCCGAGCGTGCAGTCGGGACCGCCGAGGAGAATATGCGTGCCGGGATACTCGGTATAATCAGGCCCCTTGTAGTAGCCGCCAAAGATCTCGCAGCCGATGCCGTAGCCTGCCGCCATGTCGATGACCCAGTTCATGACCTGCTCACTGTTGTTCACATAGCGCCAGACGAGCTTTTCGTCGCAGCGGTTGCCGCAGACGCGTATCCAGTCGCGGACAATCTGGTATTTGTCTATCTTGATGCCCTTGGCTTCCATGACCTTGGAATTAATGGCGCCCATGTGTGCGCCTCGGGAGGCGAAGGTGGTGTTCTTTTCGATGACGATGACCTTACCGCCGAGCTGCGCGGCGCGGCAGCCGCAGGCAAGACCGGCGATACCTGCGCCAACGATAACAACGTCTGACTCGACTGTTTCAATAATGTCGCTTTCGGGGATGGGAGCAGGGGGAGTTTCCCAGGACCACTTATGGCCGGGCGCTGCCTTGAAATTGCCGTTTTCAATGGAACCGATTCTGTACATTTGCATATCTCCTGTGTTTATATAAAATTTCTTTATAAGCAGGTTTATAAATCTTAAACGCAGGCCATTATAACATGTTCAGTTAGAGATTACAATACTTTATATATAAACATACAAAAAAAGTATGAAATTATGCGAAAAAACAGCCTTTTGACCAGAAAATCTCAAATTCTGTCAAAAGGTTGCTGCTGCCTGTCGCAATATTTTTTACTTTCTGAAGCCGGAGAAAAGGCCCTTCTTTTCATAAGGCGCGCTCTGATATGACTGGACGGTGTAGCCCACCTTGCCGATGGTATCGCGCAGGGCCTTTTCGTCTATCGCGTCCTCGGCGACGATGACAGTCTCGCCCTTTGAGTGGGAGGAGGAGACCTTCTTTACCTTAAACGCCTGACGAACGGCGTCATTTATATGCGCTTCGCACATACCGCACTGCATACCGTCTATCTTCAAGGTGATCTGTGTCATTGAAAACTTACCCCTTTATGTTGAATTTGGCCGTATTACCCGGCCGGAAACATTATAGTTAGCATATGCTAATCTGTCAAGCCCGAACGGCGCGGGAAGAATGGAAATTCTGCCCGCGCCGGTAGCTGGTAGTGGCTGGTGACGGATTTATTTTACCATGTCGAAAAGACGCTGGCGATAATAGAAGGAAGAAACGGTGTTGAAGAAGGAGTCGATATTATCCCAGTCGGTAAGCGGCGGGATGTCGCAGCCGGAGGAGATGATGAAGTTCTTGTGTTCCTTGCAGGCCTCGAGCAGGCGAATGGTCTCAAGACGGATGGACTTGGGAGTACCCTGACGGAACTGCTTTGAGGGGCTTATATTGCCGAGACAGAGGCAGTCGGCTGGCATGAGCTCAAGGATTTCCTTCATATTGATCGCGTCGCCAAAGTGGAAAACCCGGCAGCCGGTGGCTACGATCTCCTTTGTGAGCTTCGTGACGCTGTTTCCGCAGTTATGGTATACGACGATGAAGCTTTCGTCCTGCACGGCGTCCACGATCTCGCGGACGTACTTCGTGGAGAACTCCTCCATGAGCTGAGGGGAAAGAATGCCCGCAAGGGGCTCGGCAAGGATGATGCCGTCCGCACCGATCTCCTTGAATTCCTTTATATACGCGATGATGAAATCGGTGGCCTTTCTGAGAACGGTGTGGACCATCTCGGGCTCCTCATAGCAGTAGAGCATGACCTCGTTTACGTTCATGAGTCTGCCGGTGAGGGAGTAGGGGCCGATGCAGTTTGCAAAAATGGGGCGGTCGGAAATGATCTTTATCGCCTTCTTTACGCCCTCAATGTTGACACCCGTGCGGCCCGTGCCGACAGGGGGGACCTGAAGCGCATCCGCTTCCTCGGGGGTGGAGATCATGCTGCCGATGATGGTGGGGACCTCATCTGCGGCGTATACGGTCTGAGCGCCGAAGGCTTCCGCTTCGACGGAAAGGTCCATGTAGCTCATCGCGGCGGGCATATCGTATTTGTCCGCGATCATGCGCATGCCCATTGCCTGGTAGGTGCTGCTGGCGACAAGCTCTCTGACGGTTATGAAAAGCTCCTGCACCGCAGGGAAGGAGAGGATGGGCAGTGCCTTTTTGTAATCCGTATGGATCATTTTTTCTATCCACTTATACATGTTCATTGCTGTGCGCTCCTTTTTTCATCTCTTAACACATCTCATAAAATTCAGAGCCCGGCCGCGGCTTTGATTTAACTGTGATTTAACCATAGCAGTATTTTGCGCGGCGTGCAATCCCTGAATGTGTTCGGGGTGCAATATTCTATTTTTGCGCTAAAAAAGCAGAATGAACATGTTGCTGTAATTAGCGGTTTTTGTAGTGATTATGCGGACTTTGACGCGGTAAAGCAAAAAAGTTAAATGACGGAAAGATGAACAGAAATTGCAAAATGGGTAAAAATATCCCCGCCCTGAAATTCACTGATGAGCTTCGGGCGGGGAGAAGATTTAACGTGATATGAGCCGCGCGGGCGGTATATTATTTTGATATATCAGGAGATCCTGCTGCCAGTTGGGATATCGTCGCCGGGGAAGATGACGCGCGCCGCACCGTTTACGCTGGCGGCAAGGATCATGCCCTGACTTTCGACCCCTCTGAGCTTTGCGGGCTGGAGGTTGAAGACGACGGCGACGTTGCGGCCGATAAGCTCGTCCGGCCTGTACCAGGAGGCGATGCCGGATACTACCTGTCTTGTTTCGCCGCCGACCTCGAGCTGGAGGCAGAGCAGCTTGTCGGCCTTCGGTACAGGCTCGCAGGCAGCTACGCGGGCGACGCGCAGGTCAAGCTTTTTGAAGTCGTCAATGGAGGCAATGCCGACTGGGGCATCCTTTGCGGCCTTTTTGCCCTCATCCTTTGGCTGCTCGGCGTGGTGAGCGGAGGCGGTGAGCTTTTCAAGCTCGGCGAGCTCCTTCTTCGCGTCGATACGCGGGAAGACGTTTTCTCCCTTCGTGATCTTTGCGGCGGCCCTGTAAACGCCGTATATTCCGGCGTTGTCCCAGGAAAGCTCGTCCTTTTCAGCGCCGATCTGGCAGCGGAATTTTTCGCAGCTTTCGGGCATGAAGGGCGTGAGAAGTGCGCAGCTGATGCGCACGGTCTCGAGAAGGTTATACATGACTCCGGCAAGGCGCGGAGCATTCGCCGGATCCTTTGCCAGAACCCAGGGAGCGGTCTCGTCGATATATTTGTTCGCGCGGGAGATGACCCTGAAAACGTCCACCAGCGCGGACTGGAAGGCGTATTTATCCATATGCTGCTCATATTCGCCGCGCAGAGCCTTCAGCATGGAGACAAGCTCGTCATCCTCGGGGCCCGCCTGACGCTCCGCGGGAAGCAGACCGCCGAAATATTTTTCAACCATGGCGGTGGTGCGGGATACGAGGTTGCCGAGGTCGTTTGCAAGGTCGGAATTTATGCGGGATATGAGCGCTTCGCTGGAAAAGTTGCCGTCGGAGCCGAAGGGAAACTCACGCAGAAGGAAGTAGCGCAGCGCGTCTACGCCGTAGCGCTCTGCGAGAACGACGGGGTCGACTACGTTGCCCTTGCTCTTGGACATCTTGCCGCCGTCAAGCAGCAGCCAGCCGTGACCGAAGACCTTTTTCGGCAGCGGCATTTCCATGCTCATGAGGAAGGCAGGCCAGATGATGGAGTGGAAGCGGACGATCTCCTTGCCGACAAAGTGCACGTCCGCCGGCCAAAATTTGTCGTAATCGTCGTATTTTTCGTT
>CAKTED010000148.1 GCA_934546725.1 uncultured Oscillospiraceae bacterium
GAGCAGCGGATATTTTTCGGCGCGCCTGCTGGAAAGACGCTCGTCATGGCTCTCGCCGCTTTCGATCCAGTGGGGGACGGCGGGGCGCTCGGGGTCGTTGGGCGTATATTTTGCGATCTCGGTGGAGTAAAACTCCAGCTTGCCCGTTGGCGTGGAGAGGGGATTGGCATCGGGATCCTTATAGAAGTTATAAAGTCCCGCCGGAATTTTATCGAGTTCCTCCTGCGTTTTGCAGGGGACGACGAATATCTTGCGCTTCTGAAACTCATCCCACGTCATGTAATCCTCGCAGCCGGTGGCCTTATAGAAGAAACGGACGCGGTCCTCCTCACTCATATGATCGGTATACGCGTCATAATACTCGGGGCCGAGCTTTTCCGCGACCTTTGCGCAGACGTCAAAGTCGGAAAGCGACTCGCCTACGGGCGGGCAGCAGGGATGCTCAAGATAGATGGAGGTAAAGTTGCCGCTTGACATGTCGTTGCCGAGATCGTGCATTTCGTGCTTGGTAACGACGGGGAAGATGATGTCCGCAAAATAGCAGTCGTTTTCAAGCCAGGGGTGCTGAGCGACTATGCATTCGATGGATTCATCCTGATACGCCTTCATGGTAAGGTTGCCGTCGTTCCAGCAGGTGACCTGGCAGGGGGCGTCCGTCCAGATCATGTGCACGCGCGACATGCCGGGTCGGGGATACTGCATCTCCTGGAACTGGTACTGCTGGGTAGGGTGGCGGTAGTTATTGGCATCGGGCTGCTGGCTTGAGGAGAAGCATTGCAGTCCGCGCCACTCCGCGTGGCCCTCAAGGATGGCCTTGTGAATATGGCAGCGGGGGATGAACTGCTTCGGAGCGGGAAGCTGCCTGAAGAGCTTTATGAGCTCCGGCGCGCGCTTTTTCTGCGCGTCGTTCAGAACGAAGCGGTTCATGTTTATCTTGGGGTCAACGTCGCCGTCCACCGGGCGGAGAGGGTCGGCGATGGCGGTTATTTTGGGGATGAACTTGCCCTGATAGGGGACGGGGTAGTCACGGTTCCACAGGCTCCATTCTATCATCTTTGCCTGATGCACTCCGGGCTTTCCGACGCCGCGCATGCCGAGCAGCATTACCTCAAGACGTGCGGGCTCGGACGAATATGGCCCGCGGATGTACGGGCCGCCGTTGCCGTGAATGATGCTGGCGGTCTTCTTTGCCCAGTCACGCGCCAAAGCCTTGATGGTCCACTCCTTAACGCCGCATTTTTCGCTGGCCCATGCGGGCGTCTTGGGAACGCCGTCCTCGCGGCCGAGAACATAATCCTCAAATTTATCAAAGCCATAGGCGTGGGTGGCAATATAGTCCTTATCGTAAAGCTCTTCCGTTATCCAAATATAGGCTATGGCGAGCTGGAGCGCCGCGTCTGTATTTGGCAGGATTGGGATCCACTTGTCGGCGTGGACAGCCGCGCCATAGTTGAGATCGGGACAGACGTAAACGCTCTTGAGACCTATCTCGCTCAGCCAGTAGCAGAGTCTGCTGGGCATGTGGCTCACAACGCCGAGAGGCGTAGTCTCCGGGTCACAGCCCCAAAAAAGGAGAAGCTCCGCATTTTTTGCTATATCGGGGTAAAGATTGGCCTGCGGCGCCATTTCGCCGACGGGCTCACAGCCCCAGACGTATTTGGCGCCCCAGAACCAGCCCTCCCAGGAGTCCATGTTGCGCATCTGAAGCGTATATCCGCCCATGAGAGAAAGAAGGCGGTTGGGACAGCCGTGGCTGGGGGCGACGTTTTTGCCCTCGCCGTGCATATCGGCCTGGCAGAGGACGGCCTCACAGCCGTACTTTTCCTTCTGCCGCTTCAGCTCGTCGGCAACTATCTGCGCGGCCTCGTCCCATGAAATGCGTACATAGCCGCTCTTGCCGCGATTCTGCGGGTTGCGCTCGCCGTTCGGGTCCCAGTCCACCCTCTTGAGAGGATAGCGCACGCGGTTGGGGGAGTAGACTCGGGCCTTGTAGCCGAGGCCGAAGGGAGTTATGGTGACCTTATCCGGAGCCTTGAACACCTTGCCGTGAGCCTCCATCTTCCAGGGGTTGCAGTTGGCGTCGGTATACTTCTTATCGTAGAAGTAGGGGCGGATACGGGTTATTTTGCCGTCGTTGGAGTCGACAAGGCACGGAGCGCCGCTTTCGGGTCCCATGAGGCTGAAGCTTACTATATTCTGATCGTCGGGGGTGAACTTTTCAGTGTTATCCATATGGCGTTCTCCAGTACTCTTTAAATTATTTACAGTATATCCCCGGTTCAACAAAATGTAAAACGTTTTTTGCAAAATTGGTAACAACTGATAGGTTGTATATATATTTGAAGAACTGTCATAGTCAACAAAAACAGAGAATAAAATTCTGCTTTTTTGAAGGAATAAACGAAAAAGAGCTCTTGACCTTGGAACAGTTCCAAGGTTTAGAATATAGCCGACAGCGAAAAACAGATATTTATTTCGCAAAATACGACTTCCAGCGGCGGCGGAAAAGCTGCCTCCGAGGCCGAAAAACATATCATAAGGAGAATAAAAAATGCGTAATGCGGTAATCGTTGAAGCCTGCCGTACGGCGGTCGGCTCCATGGGCGGCGGTCTTAAGCCTCTGAGCGCTTATGACCTTGCCTGCACAGTTCTTCAGGGTATTCTTGACAGAAGCAAGATCGATCCCAAAGAGATCGAGGAGGTCATAATGGGTCAGTGCCGTCAGACCTCTGACGAACCCAACATTGCCCGTGTGGCGGCGCTCAAGGTCGGCATTCCCGAGTCCGCTTCCGCTTATACCGTCATGCGTCAGTGCGCCTCCGGCATGACCGCCGTTCAGAACGCCGTTATGAGCGTCATGTGCGGCAATAACGACGTTGTTATCGCGGGCGGCACGGAGTCCATGTCCAATGCCGTCTTCTATGTCCGCAACGCTCGCTGGGGCGTAGGCACCGGCAACACGGAGTTCGTTGACGCTCTTACCGAAGGCCAGTTCCGCAGCCAGCCCCAGGAGATGTACGGCAAGTACAACATGGGCGCGACCGCCGAGAACATTGCTCAGACCCTCGGCATCACCCGCGAGGAGCAGGATGCCTTCTCCCTTGAGTCTCAGCGCAAGGCCATTGCCGCTATCGACGCCGGCAAGTTCAAGGACGAGATCGTTCCCGTTGTCGTGCCTCAGGGAAGAAAGAAGCCCCCTGTCGTATTCGATACCGACGAGTTCCCCCGCCGTGATACCAACGCCGAAAAGATGGCAAAGCTCAAGCCCTGCTTCAATATCCGCAAGGATGAGGACGGCAAGCTCTATAATGATTCCGCTCTTACCGGCACCGTTACCGCGGCAAGCTCCTCCGGCAGAAACGACGGCGCTTCCGCAATGCTCATCATGAGCGAGGAAAAGGCGAAGGAGCTTGGTCTCAAGCCTCTTGCAAAGGTCATCGGCCTTGGCACCGCGGGCTGCGATCCCAAGCTGATGGGTCTTGGCCCCGTATACGCCGTTCCCAAGGCTCTTAAGAGCGCCGGACTCACCATCGACGATATCGGCCTCATCGAGCTCAACGAGGCTTTTGCCGCTCAGTCCCTCGGCTGCATCAAGCAGCTCGGCTGGGAGGACAAGATGGACATCATCAACGTAAACGGCGGCGCTGTCGCCCTCGGCCATCCCGTAGGCTCCTCCGGCTGCCGTATCCTCGTAACTCTTCTGTATGAAATGAAGAGAAGAGGCGTGAAGTACGGTCTCGGCACGCTCTGCATCGCGGGCGGCATGGGCCAGGCTACGGTTCTCGAGCTCTGCGACTGATAAATCGCAGGCATTAAAAAAGCTTATTATCCACATTAATATAAGAAAGAGGTAATTGAAAATGACTAATCTGTTTGATCTTACCGGCAAGAACGCAATTATCATCGGCGGCGCCGGCGGACTTGGCAAGCTGGTTGCAAAGGCGTTTGCCGAGGCTGGCGCGAACGTTGCCATCGCTTCCCGCACCGAGGAGAAGCTGAAGGCAGCCTGCGAGGAGCTCAAGGCCGCTACCGGCAAGGAATTCAAGTACTATGTCTGCGACGCCGGCAACGAGGCCGTTGTTGAGGCCGTTGCAAAGCAGGCAAATGAGGACTACGGTCACATCGATATCCTCGTAAACTCTCAGGGCGTGAACAAAAAGTTCCCCGCTCTCGACTTCCCGATGGATGTTTTCGACACCATCATGCATGATGACGTTGCTTCCATTCTCATGACCTGCAAGCACTTCGGCAAGTATATGAAGGAGCACGGCTACGGCAAGATCGTAAACGTCACCTCCGTCCGCGGCAAGATCGCCACCAAGGGCCCCGGCAACGCTGCTTACTGCGCGGCCAAGGGCGCTGTTGACATGCTCACCAAGCAGCTCGCTTCCGAGTTCGGCCCCTTCGGCATCACCGTTAACGCCTTTGGCCCCAACATCATGAAGACCCCCATGATGACCAAGGTCTTCGAGATGCGCGCAAAGGAAGCCGGTGTTACCGTTGACGAGTATCTGAAGCAGCAGGGCGCTTCTCTGCCCATGCGCAGACTGTCCGATCCCGAGGACTGCGTTGGAACCGCTCTGTTCCTCGCCGCTCCCGCTTCCGACTTCATGACCGGCAACATCCTTTATCCCGACGGCGGCCTTACCGCTATCGGCTGAGCTGAAAAACGAAAATCACCGCACCGCGGCTCAAAGCCACGGTGCGGTAATGAAAAAAGCA
>CAKTED010000149.1 GCA_934546725.1 uncultured Oscillospiraceae bacterium
CGTCCACGGCGGCGACCCATCACCAGCGCACCACAAACAACCATCCATACCCCTCAAAGGAGGCCAGAACAATGAAATACATCCTCATCATCGGCGACGGAATGGCCGATAACCCCGTCGAGAGCCTGGGCGGCAAAACGCCCGTCGAGTACGCAAAAACGCCCGTGATGGACGGCCTTGCCGCGCGCGGCCTGCTCGGCAGTACGCGCAACTGCCCGGATAAATTCCCGCCCGGGAGCGACACGGCCATAATGTCCATCTTCGGCTGCGACCCCAATAAATATTACACCGGCCGCGCGCCGCTCGAGGCCGCCGCGCAGGGCGTCAGTCTGAAGGACGGCGACCTTGCCTTCCGCTGCAACATGGTCTCCCTTTCCGAGGGGGACATGCCCTTTGAAGAGCGCACGATAGTCTCCCATTCCGGCGGCAGTATCGACGGCGAAAGCTCCATGCAGCTCGTGCGCGACCTCTTCGCCGATCCGGAGTTTTCCGCGCTGGCCGAAGAGGCGGGCGTGCGCGTTTACCCCAGCTGCTCCTACCGCCACATTGCGGTGCAGTCGCACGGCGACGCGAACGGCCTTGTTTTCAGCGCGCCGCACGAGCATCTCGGCTCCGTGGCCGCGGAATGGCTGCCCCACGGCAGCGCGAACGCCGAGGTCCTCAAAAAGCTCATGGCGGCGAGCTTCAAATATCTCGACTCGCACCCGATAAACGCCGCCCGCCGCGCGGAGGGTAAGCTCGCGGCCAACTGCATCTGGTTCTGGGCCGAGGGCACGGCCGTCACGCTCCCCTCCTTCCCGGAGGCCTATCATAAGAAGGGCGCGGTCATCAGCGCCGTTCCGCTCTGCCACGGCATCGGCGTCCTCACGGGCGTTACGCCTGTCATGGTCGAGGGCGCGACGGGCGAGCTGGACACGAATTACGCCGGAAAGGCCGAGGCCGCGCTGCACTGCCTGAAGCAGGACGGCTACGACTTCGTCTGCGTCCACGTTGAAGCGCCGGATGAGTGCACGCATAACGGCGACCTGCCCGGAAAGCTCCAGGCCATTGAAAATCTCGACAGCCTCGTCATCGCCCCCATCGTGCGCGGCATGGCGGGGGAGGATTACCGCATGCTCATCCTCTCTGACCACAAGACCCTCACCGCGACGCGCGGGCACGACGCCGACCCCGTCCCCTTCATCCTTTACGACAGCCGTGAAGCCGCCCCCGGCTCCGGCCTTGCCTATTCCGAGGTGAACGGCCTGAAGGGCCCGATGGTAAAGGAGGGCGTCGCCCTTCTGGGCATGCTCTTCGGGGAGTGACGTGCGACGAAATCCCCAAAAACAAAAAACCGCAATAAATAAGGAGAAATCACCATTGGAACAGCCCCGTATTTTTTCCCCCGCCGATATCCTCCTCCCGCGCGGCTGCGACATGACGCGCTGGAGCGTCGTCGCCTGTGACCAGCACACCTCCGAGCCGGAGTACTGGGAGCGCGTGGAGCGCTTCGTCGGCGACGCGCCGAGCACGCTCAGGATGACCATTCCCGAGTATTTTTACCGCGACCCGCGCATGCCCGAAACTGTGAAAAAGGTCCGCGAAACGACGAACAGATACCTCGACAGCGGCCTTTTTGATAAATATGAAAACAGTTATATTTACATTGAGCGCACGATGTCCAACGGTCTTGTGCGCCGCGGCCTGATGGGACAGCTCGATCTTGAGCAGTATGATAACGCCCCGCACGCAAAGACGCTCATCCGCGCCACGGAGGGCGTCGTGCGCGAGAAGCTGCCGTCCCGCATAAGCCTGCGCGACGGCGCGCGGCTCGAGATGAGCCACGTCATGGTGCTCATAGACGACCCGAAGGAGACTCTCATCGAGCCGCTGACGGAGAAGAAAAGCGGCTTTGAAAAGCTCTATGATTTTCCCCTCATGGAGGGCGGCGGCCACATTCGCGGCTGGCGCGTGACGGGCGGGGACATCGCGGGCGTGGACGCGGCCATTGACCGCCTGCTCAATGCCGACAGCTTCGCCCGCCGCTATGACGCCGAGGGCGAGCCGGTGCTCATTTTCGCCATCGGCGACGGCAACCATTCGCTCTCCACGGCGAAGGCCTGCTGGGACAAGCTCAAGCAGGGGCTGACCCCCGCCGAGCGCGCCGTGCATCCGGCCCGCTTCGCGCTCGTGGAGCTCATAAACATCATGGACGAGGTGGAGCGCTTCGAGCCCATCCACCGCGTCATCTTCGGCCACGAGCCGCAGAAGGTGCTGGACGCCATTCTCTTCGGCATGGAGGGCGCGGTTCTGGGCGAGGCTCCCGGCCGGCAGCTGAGGTATTACTGCGGCGGCAGCGAGGGCGTCGTTACGCTCACGAAGCTGCACGGGCCGCTCGCCGTCGGCGATTTTACCGCGTTCATGGACCGTTTTCTGGCCGAAAACGGCGGCAGAATAGACTATGTCCACGAGGAGAGCGTCTGCCGCGAGCTCGCCGCGAAGCCGGATACCATCAGCTTTCTCATGCCGAACCTCGATAAGGCCAGCTTCTTCCCGTCCATAATAAAGGGCGGCGCGCTGCCGCGAAAGACCTTCTCCATGGGCCACTCCGCCGACAAGCGCTATTATCTCGAGTGCCGCAGCCTTGAGGGGTGATCAGGAATGCGGAATTTTTTGCTGTTTTAAGTGGGGGTAAGTTTTTTTCTGTCATTCAGAGGGAGCGAAGTTTAAATATTGCCGTCATTCAGAGCCTGCGTAAGCAGGCGAAGAATCCCACCAAATCCTGCTGTCATTCAGAGAGAGCGCAGCTAAAATATTGCCGTCATTCAAAGGGAGCGCAGTTTAAATATTGCTGTCATTCAGAGGGAGCAAAGCGACCGAAGAATCCCACGGTTGGTTCCACCATGGTAACGACAACGGACTGCCATGCCCCTCCATATGGGATTCCACGGGGTGCTGACGCACCCCTCTGAATGACGGAGACTTTGGGCTTCCGCGTCCCCATTACCACTGCACCCCGGTGCGCACCCACCACTACGCACGTCATTCAGAGGGAGCCAAAGGCGACCGAAGAATCCCCCGGTTGGTTCTGCCGGGGAACGACCACCGCCTTTCAAACTCTGCTGTCATTCTCGCGCTCCGCGCGGAAATCCCACCGTTGGTTGCTGAAGAGTAACGACATCGTCTCTCAGCCCCTCCATTGGGGATTCCACGGGGTGCTGACGCACCCCTCTGAATGACGGAAACCGTGGGTTCCCGCGTCCCCGTCCCCGCATCATCGCATCACCATCCCTCAAAAACCACAAACCGCCGAACAGGAGGCCGAACCATGATAAGAGAAAACGCATACGCGAAAATAAACCTCAGCCTTGACGTGACCGGCCTGTTGCCGGGCGGGTACCACGCGGTGCGCGGCGTGATGCAGGGCACGGACTTTGCCGACACGATAACGATAGAGCCGGGCGCGGAGGAATGGCGCGCGGAGAGCAACCTGCGCTTTCTGCCCACGGGCGGGGCGAACCTCGCCGTGCGCGCGGCCGTCGCGTTCCGCGCGGCGACGGGTCTGGGGCCGGAGGGCGGCGTTATCCGCCTTGAAAAGCGCATCCCCGTCTGCGGAGGTCTCGGCGGCGGAAGCAGCAACGCGGCGGCGGTCCTGCGCGCGCTGAACCGCGAATACTCCGCCGGGCTGGACGAGAACGCGCTCCGCGAGCTGGCCGCCGGGCTTGGCTCGGACGTTCCCTTCTGCGTCGGAGGGGGCACGAGGCTGGCCGAGGGTCGCGGCGAAATATTGACCCCCCTGCCGCCGCTGCCGGACTGCGGGATCGTCATCTGCCGCCCCGGCTTTTCCTCCTCCACGCCGGAGCTTTTCGCGGCGGTGGACCGCCTGCGCATAAAAATGCACCCGGATACCGACGGCCTGATCTCCGCGCTCGAGGCGCGCGACCTTGGCGGCGTCGCCCACCGGATGTTCAATATTTTCGAGTCCGTGCTACCGCGCCGCCATGGAGGGCTTGTCCACGAGACGAAGGAGGCGCTGCTGGACGAGGGCGCGCTCGGCGCATGCATGAGCGGCACCGGCTCGGCGGTTTTCGGCCTGTTTGAGGACCTTGAAAAGGCGCGCGAGGCCTGCCTGAGCCTCCGCGAGAGCGGCATGCAGTGCTACCTCTGCCGCCCGCGCTGATTTTTCCGGCTTTTGATGTGAATAAATCACGCATCCCCTGTCAATCATCCGATTGACAGGGGATTTTATGTTTGACGGACTGCCATGGTTCCACCGGGGGAACGACACGCATTCTCAAATTCTGCTGTCATTCAGAGGGAGCGTTAGCGACCGAAGAATCCCCCTGTTGGTTGCGTAAGGGGAACGATAACATTGGCCTCCCTTGTGTAAAGGGAGGTGGCTTTGCGGCGCAAACGCCGCAAAGCCGGAGGGATTGACCCGCAGTAATAACGCTGCTGTGCAGTGACGAACATCATTCAATCAACCCCTCAGTCAGACTTCGTCTGTCAGCTCCCCTTACACAGGGGAGCCAACGCGCGACGTACTTTTCTGCCCCTCCATATGGGATTCCACGGGGTGCTGGCGCACCCCTCTGAATGACGGAAAGTTTTAGTCTCCGCGTCCACGGGTCGTACTGCCACGCCCCTGACCGGGGGATTGCGTCGTCGCAAAGTCCGCTCGACTCCGCTTCCGCCTGACGGCGAAAGCTTCGCCCGCTCCCTTGCTCCT
>CAKTED010000150.1 GCA_934546725.1 uncultured Oscillospiraceae bacterium
CGCTTTCTCACCACATGAAGATTCTCTGCGCCTCGGGCCTTGTAAAATCCCGCCGTGTTGGAAAGTGGAACTATTATTCCATAGATGCCGAGGGCTGCCGCCACGCGGGCGGACTTCTGAACGCCATAGTGAATCACGATATGGAGCGCTGGCTTAAGGCCGCGCGTGTACTCGCCCGTCTCGGTACGCCGCGCGGGCACAAAAGGAACGTTGCCGTCCGCCGCCGCATCGCGGTGTGATACGGACATAATAAAAGATAAAAATGATAAGAAAAGGAAGCAGAAAAATGAAAAGATCAGTTACCCTTCTCCTCGCGCTGTGCATGCTTTTCGCGTGCTTCATGAGCGGCTGCAAAAGCTCTGACGCAAAGGGCGATACCTCTCCCGATGCCTCCCCGTCAGCTTCCGCGCAGCCCACGCCGTCCGCCGAGCCGACACCCGATGAAGAGCCCTCCGCCGAGCCCGAAACGCTTAAGGTCGGCCTGCTCGGAACCTCCGTAAAGCCCGTCGGCGTACTTGTTGCCGATGCCATGGGCTATTTTGCCGAGGAGGGCGTCAACATCGATTTTCAGAAGGTAAGCAGCATGAACGACGCTTACATAGCCGTTTCCACCGGCGACCTGGACGTATATCTCTTCAGCAGCACGGCAGCCGCCACGTTTATAACCCAGGGCACGACTACTCTGCGCGTATTCGGCGGTACTGCCGCCGAGGGCTCCGAAATAATGGCCGCGAAGAACAGCGGCATTGTTATAAACAGCGCCGACGATCTCCGCGGTCTGACCATTGCCTGCCAGATGCCCGAAACCGGACAGATGGTCCTTAAAAACTACCTCATTGAAAACGGCTACACTGTCGGCGAGCCCGACAGCGGGGCCGACGTATGCTTCGTCTATGTAAGCGACAGCAGCTCAATGATCGAAGGCTGCCTCAAGGGCGAATACGACCTCTGCATAACAAATTCCTGCCTTGGCTACTACGCCGATCAGTACGGCGTGGACGTTGTCGCCACCGTCAAGGACTTCGTCGACCCCTACCCCTGCTGCCGCCAGACCTGCTACGAGGGTACATATGAAAATAATTTTGACGCGCTCGTCCGCTTTGAGACCGCCACTCTGCGCGGCTATGAATACTATCTCAGCGAGCCTGAGAAAACGCTCGATATCCTTGAGGCCTATTCCGGCGAGGACCGCGAGTTCCTGCGCGCTCAGGTCTACGGCACGGAAAATTACACACCCGTAATGCGTCTCTCACTTGACCCCGACAAGGATGCCTGCATCGCCTTCTACAAGGCGCTTGCAAGCCTGGGCGAGATAAGCGACACCGTAGACGTTGACTGGAACGACTATGTGGTAACGGACGTTTATTCCACGGCGCTTTCAAGCCTTATGGAGCGCGAGCCCGATAACGCCCGATACTGGATGGCCAGTTTGCCTGCATTCTCGGCAGCTCCGGCTGTGGGAAAAGCACGCTTATCCGTTTGCTGTCCGGCCTGGCGCGGCCTCGCGCGGGCAGCATCAGCACGGGCGGCGTTTTCTCGCCTCTGCCAGGTCCCGACCGCGCGGTGGTGTTTCAAAGCAGCTCGCTTTTTCCGTGGATGACGGTATTAAAAAACGTTCTCTTCGGCATAAGGCAGGCCCGCCCGGACCTGCCGCGCGGCGAGGCAACAGAGCAGGCAAAGTATTATCTCAGGGCAGCGGGGCTTGAAGGTGATCTTGACAAGTATCCGTTTCAGCTTTCGGGCGGCATGCAGCAGCGCTGCGCTCTTGCAAGGGCCTTTGCAATGAATTCGGACATCCTTCTGCTTGACGAGCCGTTTTCCGCGCTCGATCCGCGCATAAGGCTCTCCCTTCAGCGAATGCTCGAGGAGCTGTGGTCCGGCGGCGAAAAAAAATGCACCATTGTGTTCGTTACGCACGACATAAGCGAGGCAATGCTCCTTGCCGACCGGATAATTTTCATGGCTGACGGCCGCATAGCGGCTGATATTCCGCTGGAGCTTCCGCGTCCGCGTGATGAAGCGGCTCTCCTCTCGGAGCAGACGGAGCTGAGACGCGCGCTTACGGAGCTCTATTATTCGGACGGCGAGGTGAGCATTTGATGAA
This sequence comes from uncultured Oscillospiraceae bacterium, assembly GCA_934546725.1. Classification (GTDB taxonomy): domain Bacteria; phylum Bacillota; class Clostridia; order Oscillospirales; family Oscillospiraceae; genus RGIG6375. The sequence continues at coordinate 2,105 of CAKTED010000150.1, forward strand.
AGGTACGGCAAAACGTCATATTCTGGCCGCGCTCGCGGTCCAGCTTCCGCTTGCGCTGCTCGTTGCGATAACCCTTTTCGCTGAAAAGCGGCGCCCGGCTCTCCGCTCTCCATACGCGATGCTCGCCGCTGTTGCCGTCATTGAGGTGCTGTTCGTCGTTTTCTTCATCCGCGCAATACGGCGCGGCGGCTCCGGCTTTGGAGCTTTGAGCATCATTTGCTTCGTATGGCTGCTGCTCCTTGCCTGGGAAATATGCACCTCCGTCACGGCCATCGCTCATCCGGTGCTTATTCCGTCGCCCGAAAACGTTTTTGACACCTTTCGGACACGCTGGCGGGATATGCTGCTGAACATATGGTACTCAATGCGTCTTCTGCTGGCAGGCTTCATAACGGGGCTTTCGGCTGCCGTCATATGCGGCGCGTTCGTCGGCTGGTTCCCCAGGCTCAGGGCCTTCGCGTACCCGATAGCAAACGTAATGACGCCGATACCGCCGGTAGTATTTTCGCCGTATCTCGTGGCGATAATGCCGTCGTTTCGCAGCGCGTCCATCCTCGTCATATTTCTCGGCGTATTCTGGCCGACCTTTCTTACGACGATAAACCGCGTAGGCTCCATAGATCAGCACATTCTCGATACGGCGCGAATGCTCGGCGTAAAAAGCAGGGCGATGATATTCCGAATAATATTCCCCTGCATTTTCCCCGGCGTTATATCAGGTCTCAGGGTATCGCTTACCACATCCCTGCTGATGCTCAACTTTGCCGAGCTTATGGGAGCGTCGCATGGCATGGGCTATTTCATACAGAACAGCATAGCCTACGCAAACTATACAAATGCCGTTGCCGGCATAATCGTCGTCGGCATAGTCGTGACCATACTGGCGCATCTTGCCGCCTTCATACAGAGACACGCCGTAAAATGGCACTGAAGCCTTTTATAACTCCATAAAAAATACTCTGAGCCGCAGTGCTGATCAAATCAGTACTGCGGCTCTGCTTCTTATTGCTGCTCCTGATTAAGCCTTTTCATAAGCCTGTGGCTGAGAGCCATGGCAATAACCATGGTTGCAGCCTCGGCAATTGGGAACGCCGACCATATAAGTCGAATATCTCCGCTCAGAGACAGCAGCCAGGCGATCGGCACAAGCACGACGAGCTGACGGCATACATTCACAAAAAGAGTATTTCTGCTTCTGCCAAGAGACTGGAACGAGGATGAGAGTACAAGCGTACAGGCGCCGAACGGAATGGATATGCTGCAAATGCGAATGGCTGTCATTCCTATGCTGTACATGTTTTCGCTGGCGTTGAACATGCCGAGAAGCGGCCTGGCGCAAAGCATATACAGCAGCATTACGGCAACCGATACCGCAACACCTATCCTGAGCGCAAGCTTCAGCGTGGCGTGAACGCGGTCAAGCCTGCCCGCGCCGTAGTTATAGGAAAGTATGGCAATACTGCCGTTATTCAGGCCGTAAACAGGCATATATCCAAAGTTCTGGAGCTTGAGCCAGATCCCGAAGGCCGCCGTCGCGGTCGTTCCGACGGCAAGGAATATCTGGTTTATGCAGTAGGACATTGCCGAGGAAAGTCCCACGGTTATCATGGACGGAAGCCCTACCGCAAAAATGTTTTCAAGTATTTTTGCCCGCGGCAGCATCTTTTGCAGTGAAAAGCGCAGCGCGGTATTTTTTCTTATGTTGAAAATAAGCGCAAGTATCGCCGCAGCTATCTGGCCGATGACCGTAGCCGCCGCAGCGCCTGCTACCCCCATTTCAGGAAAAGGACCCACGCCGAAAATGAGCAGCGGATCAAGTATGATATTCATCACCGCACCCGTTGCCTGGCTTATCATCGACAGCGCCGAATTTCCGGTGGCGACAAGCAGCTTCTCGAGTCCCTGCCCGAAAAATGCTCCGACGGATACGAGGCATATGATCCTCAGATAGCTCACGCCCGCCGAAATTATCGCCTGATCCTTCGTCTGCATCGTATAATATACGTCCGTAAATATAAGACCTGTGAAAACAAATACCACGCTGTAACACAGAGAGAGAAAATTCTGCACATTTGCGGCTCTTTCTGCCATTTCCTGATCGCCTCTGCCAAGAGACGCCGGAACGAGTGCCGTTATTCCAACGCCAGTACCGACTCCTATGGCCGTTATGATATTCTGCATTGGATAGGCCAGCGAAACAGCGGCAAGCGCCTCCTCACTGATTTTGGCAACAAACATTGAATCGACTACGTTATACAGCGCCTGTATGAACATTGATACCATCATTGGCACCGACATTACCGCAAGCAGCCTTCCTATGGGCATCGTCCCCAGCTTGTTCTGCGATTGTTCCATTTTTTATCTCAAGTATCTCCTTTGACATATATCTTTCTGCTATTTTATCATTGGCGATATTGAAAAGTCAATTACCGCGCGGCATATTGTCTGTTGAGGGTATAAATGATCGCCTTCAGCTCTCTGACAAAGCGCCTCACTTCGTTTTCGTTATTGAAATATGAGAAGCTCATGCGCACCGTTCCGCGCTTTTCGGTACCGGCGCTCCTGTGAGCCAGCGGAGCGC
>CAKTED010000151.1 GCA_934546725.1 uncultured Oscillospiraceae bacterium
GTCATATCCTGCTGTCTGCGGCGGTAGACGATGTTCACGTTCGCGCCGCAGCGAAGAGCGCTGCGCGCGGCGTCCATGGCGACGTTTCCGCCGCCGACGACGGTGACGGTCTTGCCGGTGAAGTCCGGCCTGTCGCCGTCCTCAATATCGTGCAGGAGCTTGATGGCCGGGATAACGCCCTCGCCCTCCTCGCCCTCTATGCGAAGCTTCTTATATGTATGCGCGCCGATGGAGATGAAAACGGCGTCATATTTTTCCTTGAGGTCAACAAGGCTCACGTCGCGGCCTACCTCGAAATTGTAGTGCACCTTCACGCCGGTAGCGAGGATGGCGTTTATATCATCGTCCAGCCTCTCGCCGGGCAGGCGGTAGCGCGGGATGCCGTAGCGCAGCATTCCGCCGAGCTTGTCGTTCTTTTCAAATACCTCCACGCTGTGGCCCATAATGGTGAGGAAGTACGCCGCCGTAAGACCGGCAGGACCGCCGCCGACTATGGCAATGGTCTTGCCCGTGGGCGGATACTTCACCTCCGTGGGCGGTACGGAGCCGGAGTTATCGGCGGCAAAGCGCTTGAGACCGCGGATATTGACGGAATCGTCAACTATGCGGCGGCGGCACTTGGCCTCGCAGGGATGCTCGCAGACGTAGCCGCAGGCGGATGGAAAGGGATTATCCTTGCGGATGAGGCGAATGGCGTCGGCATAGCGGCCCTCGGCGACAAGCGCAACATAGCCGGGGATCTCGACGCCCGCGGGACATTTGGAAACGCAGGGAACGCCCTGCTCGCAGTTGACGGAGCACTTGCCGTCGCGTATATGCGCAACGTAATCATCCCTGAAGCCCTCAAGTCCGCGCAGGACGAGCGCGGCGGCTTCAAAGCCGATGGCGCAGTCTGCCGTAGCATAGATGGACGCCGCCGTCTTTTCTATAAGGCCGAGCGTATCCATGGTGGCTCTGCCGGAAAGAACGTCCTCGAGAAGGTCGCCGAGCTGGCCGAGACCCTCGCGGCAGGGTCCACACTTTCCGCAGGACTGGGCATGGCAAAGGCGCAGGAATGCCGCTGCCATATCCACGGGACACAGCACGGCCGTTCCGGCGGACATACGGCGCAGCACCGTTGAGTAAAGCTCGTTAAGTACGGCCTCCGTTTTGGACTGGGAGGCAATATTCAGTCTGCTCAAAAGTTCATAACCTCTTTTCCTGTAACACGCAAAAGCGCTTTTATTTAAACATATGACTATCTTATATAATAATTCAAAACTCTCCGCCGGTCAAGTTTTTTATGAATCGGTTCGGAACTTATTGAACAATTTGCTCCGTCACTTATCCTTTTGAAAAATACAGCAGCCCAAAGCATCGGGCTGCTGCTTTTTTTATTTCTCTGTGCTTCGAGGGTATTTTCAATCCTCGTTATTATAGTACAGTGACGTGCGGTAAAGGAACGTTACTATCTGCCCTCTTGTGCAGGTCGTATTCGGGCTGAAGTCCGTGTCGCTCGTTCCGGTAGTAACGCCCATATGATACGCCCACGCTACGGCCTGGCTGTAATCCGCCGTGGTCGGAACGTCCTTAAAATTATTCAGCGGCGTAACCGGCGTTGCTCCGGTATATTTCCACAGATACGTTACGGCAGCCGCGCGGGTACACGGCGTGCTGCCGGCAAATTTCGTGCCGCTGACCATGCCCTTTTCATACGCCCAGATCGCAGCCTTACAGAAAAAGTCGCTCTCCGAAACGTCTGTAAACGGGTTGGATATACCCGGCTCAGGCGAGCCCGCCGCACGGTAGATAAACGTTATTATCTGAGCGCGGGTGCAGGTGAGGTTCGGCGAGAAAGTGGTTTTTGACGTACCGTCCGTCACGCCGCGGCCCACGGCCCAGACGACGGGCGAAGCAAACCAGTCTCCGGCGTTAACGTCCGTAAAGCCGCCGACACCGGCCTTTGCCACGGTGTGCGTAAGGCCGAGCTTATCCTCCGGTTGGGCCTTCAGCACCTTGCGGCCAAGCTTTGAGGAATACTGCCATGCGTCGCCGGACACGCTGGCCACGCCGTTGTCGTGGCGGTACTTCGTGCCGTAGCCGGAATAGCCGTAGCTGACGGATATGATATCGTTCGGGGAGGCGTATACCTGGCCCTTTTCGCCCGTGGGATCCGTCGTGCATTTGCCGGTGCTGTAGCAGTTATCCATGTAAAAATCGCCGAGGGTATACGCCACGATACCGCAGGCGGTATTTGCCGTCATATTTCCGATATTGTAGCAGTCCTTTACATAGCTTGCGCCTTCCTTCGTCGCGCCGTATATGCCGGGGAAGTTGTCTATTATGATATACGTTGCAATTCCGGCGGCGATGGAATCCGACCACATCAGGCCGAAGGGCACTATTATGTCCGCCGTATTGAAGCAGCGGAAGGCCCATACGTTCTGAAGGCTGCCCGCTATGCCGCCCGCACGGATGCTGTGCTCTGACTCCCGCGGAGAATCGCTGCTCGTTATAATGATCGGCGAGGTATTATAGCAGTCGAATATGGAGCCGTTTGAAAGCTCGCCGACGATACCGCCCGCGACTATGTACTGCGAACCGCCGCCCGCGTTAACGCGTATCGTTCCGCCGGTCGTCCAGCAGTTTGAGATGCGCGTGCAGGTGGAGACCGCGCTGAGCGCGCCTATCCACAGCTGGTAGGTCTTATCCTCGTCTACATTTGAATAGCTCAGGTCTATGGTATAATTCGTAAGGCCGAGGTTCTTTATGCTGTCATACTGCGGATCCTCATAGGCTTCCTTCACCTTCGGGTATATCGCGGAAATGTGTCCCACGCCCGCAAAAAGGCCGTAGGCCCGCTCCGCCCAGTCGGAATCAAGAAAAAGCTTATCGCGGTGATCCACTATCTTCATGCCGGAGATAACGTGGCCGTCGCCGTCCAGGCTGCCGGAGAACCATCCGCCGCCTTTGGACGCCTCCTGACTTGACTGGATACCGTGAGCGCCGCCATAAGCGGGAGTACCGCCTATCGGCACCCAGTTGCCCCAGGACGAAAGGTCTATGTCCGCAATGAGCTTGTAGTGCTTATCGAGGCCCTTGCGGATGGCGTTGAGCTGCTCGGCGGTAGCGACGAGGTACGGGTCCTCCCTCGTTCCGCTGCCGCCCGCGAACTTATACGGGCTGTCCTTCAGCGTCGCGGGAGCGCCGTTCCAGAGGGCGGAGCTGTTGCCGGTGCCGTTGCCGCTCTGTCCGCCGACGGTCACGTCCGTTACGCAGGCGGCAGGCAGGAACATGAGCGAATTGCCCACGCCTATGAGGTACCACTGGCCGATAACGCCCTCGGAGAACCGCTCCTCGGCGTGGAGATCATATATCTCAACGGTATCGGACACCAGCTCCCGCGTTCCGCTGCGCTGCTTCATCGTCGGGTACTTGCGGGCGCGCGCAATGTGGTACGAGGTGATATCCGGGTATTTCTCCCTGATGGGGTCGTACACCCTGCCGACGGCAACATATGTCATGCTGTTGGCTGTATCGGAGGCATGCGCCTTTTCATAGTCGCGCATTTCCTGCGTTACGGCAACGTCGTCCCCGCCGGACCAGGCGGTATATCTTACCGTAACGGTGGAGCCGTCATGACTTATGATCTCGGCAGGCGTCTGTGTGCTCCTGCCGGTATAAACGTCGTCCGAAAAGGTATAGCCGTCATTCGCCTTATAGGTCACGGTGGCCGAGACCCAGCTGTGCGGCGCGGCGGCCCCCTCCTGGTCGTATTTTATCGAGCTGACAGTATACTTCGTGCTGTCCTTTATTTCAAGGACCGGCTTCATATCGTCGCCGAACGTCATGCTGCACACGCCTATGCGGTCCACGGTGTTTGAAGCCGCCATGGCAGACGCGGGCAGCAGCGCCGCAATGAGCGCAAGGCACAGCAGCGCGCTGATAATTCTTTTTTTCATCCAGACCCCTCCTGTCGATATCAACATAATACTACCGGCGCCGAAAAATTCCACGTTAACGGCACGAAATGCAGCTTTTTCGGCACGAAATGTTCAAGGAGCTCCACGTCATGACGCGGGGCTCCTTTCGTTAATGCTGTTTTTACAGGCCCAGTCCTCCAAGACCTCCGAGACTGCCAAGGCTTCCGGTGATTTTGGACATACCCTCCGCCATGGAGCTGTCGGCCTTGCGCAGCGCCTCGTTCACGGCGGCGACGATCATATCCTGAAGCATTTCAACGTCCTCGGGATCCACCGCTTCAGGGTCTATCGTTATGGAGATAAGCTCCTTTTTGCCGCTTACCTTTGCCGTGACCACTCCGCCGCCGGAGCTGGCCTCATACTCCTTTTCTTCCATCTCGGCCTGCATCTTCAGCATATCCTGCTGCATTTTCTGCGCCTGCTTTATCATGTTCATATTCATGCCGCCGCCATAAGAGCCGCCGCGAAATCCGCCTTTAGCCATTTTTCATTCTCCTTAATCGTCGTATTTTATATCGAACCGGCTCATCAGCCGGTCAAGCTTGCTCTCGCCGTGGGTATCCTCCGGCTTTGCCTCCTCCACCTGAACGCGGCAGGCCGCGCCGTGAAGCTTCTCCGCCGCTGCGGCCACGATGTCTCGCACGTCGCCGCTGTCAAGCATGCTCATAACAAACGGGTTTTTGCCGGTTATGCGAA
>CAKTED010000152.1 GCA_934546725.1 uncultured Oscillospiraceae bacterium
ATGGTCTCCTTTCGTGGTAAGTTGGTGTGGTAACTTAACTTTAACACATGAGACCATATTCCTCATATCTTTTTTTCAATTGTCCAATATGTATTGTAATCCTACAATCCCGCCGCAGATTTTTTGTAAAAATGTATTGACAAAACGGGAAGCATGCTATATAATAATCCTCGCTGATGTGGCGGCGTAGCTCAGCTGGCCAGAGCATTCGGTTCATACCCGAAGTGTCACCGGTTCAAATCCAGTCGCCGCTACCACATGTCACCATGAAGCGTCTCCTGGCGCTTCATGGTGTTCTTAAATCAGCTTCTCAAAAATTCATATGGCCCGTTGGTCAAGTGGTTAAGACACCGCCCTTTCACGGCGGTAACATGGGTTCGAGTCCCGTACGGGTCACCACAGATAAGGACATCTGCCAAAGGCGGATGTCCTTATCTGCCTTTTCGGACTGCTTGCGGCTTTGCGTGCAAAGCATAAAAAACAGGGCTGCCTCTTTGCGAAACAGCCCCTTTATGGTGGAGACTAATGGGCTCGAACCATCGACCTCATGCGTGTGAAGCATGCGCTCTAACCAGCTGAGCTAAGCCTCCATAGCTTACTTTGTCATTATAGCACGCGCCGAAATGAAATGCAAGCAAAATTTTTGCTCTGCCCGCTTTTCGGGGCCGGAATGCCGTTATGACCGAATCGATGGACTATAATTGGTCAAAATGGTTAGTTGACACTAACTGACCGGGATGCTATACTTTCAAACAGAAACGGACCGGGGCTGCTGAATGGCGGCTTTTCAAATAAACGCGAGTTAGCAAAGGGTAACCGCAGTGCGAGCGACGCGGAAAAGAAACGCCGCCGCTCAATACGTCCGGCGGAGAGCGTGGTATATGATGGAACATAAAAATTTCTGGGATCGGAACGCAAGGCTGTATGACCGCTTCATGCGGAAAGACGCGGCGGCGTACCGGCGGATGTATGAGCTGCTCCGGCAGACGGTGCGGCACAGGACCGTGCTGGAGCTTGCCGCCGGAACGGGGCTGATAGCAAAGAATATCGTGAGCGCGGCGAGCCATATAGAGGCGACGGACGCGTCGAAGGAGATGATAGCGGAGGCGAAGCGGGGAAACCGCTCGGCAAAGCTGCATTTTTCGGTTCAGGACATGTTTCACCTGCCGTATGCGGACCGGTCCTTCGACGTTGTGATCGTATCCAATGCGCTGCATATCGTGCCGGAACCGGAGAAAGCGCTTTGCGAGATAATGCGCGTGCTGAAGGATGACGGCGTGCTGGTGGCGCCGACCTTTACGCATGCGGAAAATTCGCTATCGGGAAGGATACGGGCGTTTTTCATGAAGCTGATCGGATTTCCGCTGCACAGCAGGTGGACGAGCGGGGAATACCTGGACTTTCTTGCCGCGAACGGCTGGACGGTTTGCAAAAGCGCCGTGCTGAAGGCCTCCTTTCCGCTGACATACGCGGAGTGCGTTAAGACGCGGGCTATAATGCGGAAGGCTTCGTAGAGAGAAAACATAAGATGAATCACAGTGGAGGGGGCTGCAATGATCCATATCACCTGTCACGACGGGATTACCGCCGCTTCGGGCACGCCGGGGCGGAACGGCGGCTTTGAAAACGCCGCGGGAAGCGGAGAAATACACTGCTATCAGCTGCTTGACGGGGTGAGCGCGATGCTGATGCGGCTGGAGATGGAGTCCTATACCGAGATACGCACGCAGGCGGAAATGATGGAGATCAACTTCTGCGCGGGCGGGCGCTTCGAGACCTGCTTTTCGCTGCGGGATCATGTTCTGCTCAAGCCGGGAGACATGGCGATAAGCTGCTATGACGGCCTGCACGGGGCGCGGTCGGAATCGCGCTTTCCGCTCGGCTATTATGAAGGAATATGCCTTGAGGTGGCCCCAAATGCGGCCAGGCGCTGGCTTGAGCGGAACGCTCCGGCGTTTTCCGTGGACTTTTCGGCGCTTAAGAAGAATCTTCTCGGGGACAGGTGGTGCATGTTCGGGGAGGCCGGTCCTCGCTGCGAGCATGTTTTCCGGGAGCTGTATGAAAGCGCCCCGTATATGGATATCGAATTTATACGGCTGAAGGTCGTGGAGCTGCTGATGCTGCTTGGCCGCGTGCCGCGCGAAAATGGCGGAGAGGCCTACTGCTCCGCGAAGCAGGCCCGGCTTATACGGCATCTGCGCGACCATCTGCTGACCGACCGGGAGGGCTACGTTTCGCTTGCGCAGCTGGCCGCAGAGCATGATATTTCGGTATCCCACCTGCAAAAGCTTTTCAAGCAGGTTTACGGCGTACCGGTGTACCATTATATAAAGGAATACCGGCTGGAGCAGGCGGCGGTGGAGCTGATCCGAAGCGGACAGTCCATAACGCAGATAGCGCAGCGGGCCGGATATGACAATGCCAGCAAGTTTTCGGAGTGCTTCAAAAAGCGCTACGGCGCAACGCCCTCGCAGTACCGCGCAAATACAAGAGAAGCGGCAAAACAGAGCAGCGAAACGAAAATGGAGTAGTTGAAGGCGGCGAAGTGTGGTAAAGTACACGTCGGTTAGACAATGCTAACCGAAAGATAGGAGGTACTTTATGAAAAAGAAATTTGCTGCATTTGTATTGTGCGTATTCTGCCTGCTGTCGGTAACCGGCTGCGGACAGAAGGATAATGATGTCACCGCTTCGCCCACCGCGTCTCAGGATGTGGAGGTCACCGCCGCGCCGACCGCGGAGCCGGAGGCGGAGAACACCGCCGCGCCCGAGGAGGAGCAGGAGCCGGAGGCCGCCGATTATCTGACGACGATCGGCGGTACCTATGTGGAGCTGTTCCCGGAGCTGTCGAAGGAGGAATACAGACCGATATGGATCAGCGCCACCACGCCGCTGGTTGGCGAGGAGAATGCCGAGGCCACTACGGATATGCTGCTTGGAATGTGCATGGCAGAGCCATACGGTCCCGAGGCTTCCGAAAAATATGCGGCCGAGCCGGAAAGCATGGCGTTTAACTGCTATTTCCTCGGCGGCGTTGAAAAGTTCGTGATGGACGGCCACACCATCAGCGGCCTGGACGCGGAGGGACAGGAGGTCTTCAGCCATACCTGTACGCTGCTGGACGAGGAGAACGAAAACGGCTTCATCTTCTATCAGAGCGAGGATGCGGATTCCGGCGAGTTTACATACTTTGCCTTCTCTCCCGATTCCATGGAAACGACTTATCACCTCGAGTTCCGCTATGCGGAGGATATAAACGACCTGCAGAGCTGGTTTGAGGGCAACTATGCCTACTGGAACGCTGCCGCCATTGCGGAGGATTATGACCAGGAGACCATGGAGAACGTGATAGAGCTTTTCGCCACGGAGAACCTTTCCGGGGCTGAATGAGCGTGATATGCGCACCCGCCATGCTCCGGCGGGTGCGCATGCTCATACCTGTTGAAACTTGTTAGGGAGGATGAGCCTCATTGAAAAAACGATCTGATTTTTCGCGTATGATGGGATACGCGGGAGGGCACCGGGTGCTGACATATATGTCATGGGTGCTGTCGGCCGCAAGCGCGCTGGTGGCGCTGCTGCCGTTCCTGTATATCTGGAGGATACTGCGGGATGTGCTTGCCGCCGCGCCGGATTATTCGCAGGCGGTGAACATCTCGCACTACGGCTGGATGGCGGTGCTGTTTGCTGTGCTGTCCTACCTGATATATGTCTGCGCGCTGCTGTGTTCGCATATGTCCGCGTTCAGAGTGGCGACCAATCTGCGGCTTGAGGTCACGGAGCACCTGGCGAAGCTGCCGCTCGGCTTCACGGAGTCGTTCGGGAGCGGAAAGCTGCGCAAGATCATTCAGGAGAGCACCGGCGCGGCGGAAACATATCTTGCCCACCAGCTGCCCGATCAGGCGGGCGCCATGGCAACGCCGCTGGGGCTGCTCGTGCTGCTGCTTGTGTTCGACTGGAGGCTGGGGCTGCTGAGCCTTGTGCCCGTGGTCCTTGCCTTTGCCATCATGGCGACCATGACCGGAAAGCGCATGGCGGAAAAAATGCGGCAGTACAATAACGCGCTTGCCGTCATGTCCGGAGAAGCGGTGGAATATGTTCGCGGCATCCCGGTGGTGAAAACCTTCGGGCAGTCCGTATTCTCGTTCAGAAAGTTCAAGGCGACGATCGACGAATATGAAAAGTGGGTAGTGGCATACACGAAGGAGCTGCGCGTTCCGATGATGCTTTATACGGCGGCCATAAACGGCGTGTTCGCGTTCCTCATAGCGGGCGGCCTGCTGCTTGCCAGGGGCGGCGTTACGTCGGAGCTTCTGCTGAACCTGCTGTTTTATATCATCATAACGCCGGTGATATCCCTGACGCTTACGAAGGTCATGTATATGAGCGAGAGCAAAATGGTCGTGGCCGACGCTTTGCAGCGCATTGACAGCGTACTGGATGCCGAGCCGGTATCGACGGGCGAAAAGCCCTGCCATCCCGCGAACGGCTCCGTGGAGCTTCGTGACGTGTACTTTGGCTATGACGAAAAAACGGACGTGATAAAGGGCGTGTCGCTTTCCGTCCGGGCCGGGCAGACCGTGGCCTTCGTCGGCCCCTCAGGCGGCGGAAAATCCACGCTTGCAAGCCTTATCTGCCGTTTCTTTG
>CAKTED010000153.1 GCA_934546725.1 uncultured Oscillospiraceae bacterium
GTCATCCGCAGATGACGGAATAAAATCAAATCCCGTTTTTTCCGGGGACACCCTCCAGAGGGGCTTCTCTTGCCCCTGTGGGGCAATTCACCTTCTGCGCCTCGGAAAAAACACTTCTCAGCCCGCAAGTGTGCGAGCCTTGCGAGTGCGCGCGTCGGGCTGCAACTCTTCGCGGAAATGCTTGCATTTCTGCGAGAGCGTGTCGACTTTATTGACACGCTCAATGCACAAAGGGGCACGCTTTTGCGTGCCCCTTTGTGCATGTATGTATCAAATGTTCAGAACCAGTCGGCGGGATCTACATTGGCGTAGTCTTCGGAATAGACAACGTCGGCCTCTTCGGCCCAGGTATTGGCAAGCGTTTCGTATTCATGGTTTGCGGTGTTGTAGCGGAGCGTGTAGCCGTAGCCGTCGGCAAGCGCCACGCTGTCCGGGTCGAGAGGGAGGCGCATGATAACCGTGTAGCCGTCCTTGATCTTCACAACGTCGGAGATGCCGTAATCATCAAGTCCCTCAAGCGCGGCCTGAAAATCGGAATCCATGGTACCGGTGATGAACTGGTAGCCCTCGGGATAGGTGGCAAGTCCGGGATCCTCGCTGTACTCGTTCATAAGCTCGTCAAAAAGCGCGGTGGGATCGGAGGAGGCGCGAAGCTGCTCGAGCAGGCTCTGAAGAGTTTCAAGCTTCTGCTGCATCTCCTCTTCGGAATACTCGTTGCCATCGGCATCCTTTGAGGCAAGAAGAATATGCTTTGCGCGGTAAAAGCCGTTATCCGCGCCGTAAGCAAGCGCGTCGGTATCGGATACCTGCTCGCCGTTTTCGCCGAACATGCTCACGAAGATGTTGTAATAGTTGCAGGAAGCACGCGGCAGATACTCCATCAGCTCGTTGGTGAGATAGTTTTTGGCAAGATAGCTGTCGTACTCCTCGTCGGTTTCAAAGTAGCTGCGGTTGCTCTGAATGATGGAGTCGATATTTGCGGCGTCGGCTTCGCTTATTTCAAGCCCCATATCCTCGGCGGTCTTGTCAATGACGCGGTAGAGAGCCACGGCCTTCACGGCGTCCTGAAGGATATACTCGCGCAGCGTGAGACCGTCGGAATACTCCGCGTCCCAGTCGACAGTGCCGGACTGCGCCGCTCCGGAATATTGCAGGCTGTAATTGAGCCAGTATTTGAATTCCGGCCAGTAGACCGGCTTTCCGGCGATCGTCATGATAAGCGTAGCTTCACCGAATTCCGGCGCGGTATGCGCTTCTGCCGATGCCGTGGGGGACGCGGAGGCGTCCGGATCGGTGCTGCTGCCGCAGCCGCTCATTCCGGCGGCAAGAATGCCGACGGAGAGCAGCAGGGCGGTTATTCTTTTTGCTTTCTTCATTTTGAACTGTCGTCTCCTTTTACTGATTTTTCATCCATGATTTTCCTGTATGCCCTTACAAAATCGAAAGCCTCGTCGAGTACCTCGGCGGGGTATTTTATTTTTACGCTGACGGCGGGATCGGTACCGGCCTCGACCTTGATGCGGCCCGTGAACGGCTTTGTGCCGAAAAGGCCCGATATTACCTCCATGTTGAAGTCACTGAATTTGAAGAAGAGCCTTCCGCTGCGCTGGGCTATGTCGCATATTCCCACTGCCGCGGCCTCGCCGCGCAGAAGCGCCACGCCAATGAGCGTATTAACGCTCTCGGGCGGCTCGCCGAAGCGGTCAAGGAGCTCGTCGATAATGTCGTCCGCATCCTCCTGCGTTTCAATGAGGGCGATGCGGCGGTAAATATCCATGCGCTGCTCCGGTGTTTCGATGTAATCGTCCGGGATCCCGGCGGAGACGTTTATGTCCGCCGTGCAGCCCGAGACCGACTGTTTCTTCTCACCCTTTTCCTCCAGAACGGCTTCCTCCAGAAGCTTCAGGTACATGTCAAAGCCGACGCTCATCATATGGCCCGACTGCTCGGCGCCAAGAAGGTTGCCCGCGCCGCGGATCTCAAGGTCGCGCATGGCTATTTTTACGCCCGAGTTGAACTCCGCAAATTCGCGGATGGCGGAAAGCCGCTTTGTGGCCATCTCGCTCAGCACCTTGCCCTGCCGGTATGTGAGATAGGCAAAGGCGTGGCGCGAGGAACGGCCCACGCGGCCCCTGATCTGGTGCAGCTGGGCAAGACCGAGCCTGTCCGCGTCCTCGATTATCAGGGTGTTTACGTTTGGAATATCTATGCCTGTCTCAATAATGGTCGTGCAGACGAGCACCTGAGTTTCGCCGCTGGCCACGGATTCCATGACGTTTGAAAGAATTTCCTCGCCCATCTGCCCGTGAGCAACGCCGACTGTCACACCCTCGACAAGGCGCGATATCTGCGAAGCGACGCTGTCTATATTGTCTATGCGGTTGTGAAGATAATAGACCTGGCCGCCGCGCGCGACCTCGCGGCGGATGGCGTCCGCAAGAACGCTCCAGTTGTGCTCGAGGACGTATGTCTGCACGGGGTGGCGGCCCGTGGGCGGGTCCTCTATGAGGGACATGTCGCGTATCCCGGCCAGCGCCATATTCAGCGTGCGGGGAATGGGCGTTGCGGAAAGCGTGAGAACGTCTATCTGCTTTGAAAGCTCCTTGAGCTTTTCCTTATGGGAAACACCAAAGCGCTGCTCCTCGTCGACCACGAGCAGGCCGAGATCATAGAATTTTATGTCCTTCTGAATGAGCCTGTGCGTGCCGATTATGATATCGGCGGTGCCGTTTTTGATCTTTCTGACGGATTCGCGCATCTGCCCCGGCGACTTGAAGCGGCTGAGGACCTCTATCTGCACGGGGTACCCGGCAAAGCGTTTGACGGTGGTAACGTAGTGCTGCTGCGCAAGGACAGTTGTCGGGACGAGTATTGCGGCCTGCCGCCCGTCCATGACGCATTTCATGACGGCGCGCAGGGCAACCTCCGTTTTGCCGAAGCCGACGTCGCCGCAGAGCAGCCTGTCCATGGGAACGGGCTTTTCCATGTCGCGTTTGATGTCTGCAATGGCCTTGAGCTGATCGGGCGTTTCGCTGTATTCAAACTTTTCTTCAAATTCCTGCTGCCACTCCGTATCCGGAGCAAAGGCGTGACCGGGACGGCGGCTGCGTTCGGCATAGAGGGCGATGAGCCCTTTTGCCAGGTCCTTCGCGGCGCTTTTGGCGCGGCTTTTGGCGCGCTGCCATTCGGTACCGCCAAGCCTGTTCAGGCGAACGGCGTGATCCTCGCCGCCGCTGCCTATATATTTTGATACAAGCTCAAGCTGCGTTGCCGGAACATAGAGACAGTCGCTGCCCGCGTAGGAGATTTTGATGTAATCCTTGTATACTCCGTCCACCTGGAGCTTGAATATGCCCTCAAAGCGGCCTATGCCGTGGTGCTCGTGTACGACGAGGTCGCCGCGCGCAAGGTCGGTGTAGCTTTGCAGCTTTGCCCGATTTGAAGCCTTTTTGCTCTTTGCCTTGCCGGTAACGCCGCGCGCGGAGGAAAGCTGACCCTCGGTTATTATCGCAAGGCGTATATCCGGGTACTCCATGCCCGCCGAAAGAACGCCTACGGATATGGCGCAGGAGCCTGCGGCAGGAAGGGAAGAGAGGTTGTAATCAATTCCGCAGGGAAGCTTGTGGTCCGAAAGATACTCGTTCATGATCTCGGCCTTGCGGCTGTCGGAGCAGAGCACGATAACGCGGTAATTTTCACGGAGATAATGAACGATGTCTCCGGCGGCGGTCTGTATGCTGCCGCCGTATGACGGCAGCTGCTTTGCAGTAAGGTTCAAAAGCGCGCGCGGAGCAACGGGGTAGCTGCTGCCGAGGAAATTGTCCAGCATGACTATCGGATAATTTTCGAGCGCGGAGCAGCAGTCCGGCCAGCCGATGAAGCATTCCGAAAGCTGGCCGTCCATAACGCCTGATGAGATCAGCGCTTCGAGGTCCTGCGAAAGCTGCCAGACAAAATTTTTGCCGCGCTCCTCAATGCGCGCCGGTTCGGAGAGGATTACGACGGCGGATTCCGGAATGTAGTCCGCGGCGGTCTCAAAGCTGTCATAGATAAGCGGCATGTATCTGTCCGCCGTGGAAAACGGAAGCTGTGCGCGTAGCCGCTCAAGATCGGCGGAGAGCGAGGCGATGAGCTGTTCGTTCGGCTTTTTGCGCCTTTTCTGCTTTTCGATAAGCTTTTCGAGCCTGTCCGCAAACGCCGCCTCGCCGCCGCTGCACAGACTTGGCAGGCTTTCGGCGCAGGGAAGAATGTCCGCCTGGAATATGTTCTCGAGCCGCCGCTGCGTGGAGACGTCGAACAGACCCATGGAGTCTATCTCGTCGCCGAAAAATTCGCAGCGGACGGGTGATGAAAAGGAGGGCGAGTAAAAATCCACAATGCCGCCACGGACGGCGAACTGACCGGTTCCCTCGACCTGGTCACAGCGGCGGTAGCCGCAGGCGATAAGTCTTTCGCAGAGCCCGGATATGCCGGGCTCGTCGCCGCAGCGCAGTGTTACGGAGGAGGCCCTGAATACGTCCCCCGGTATCGTGCGCGTCAGCATGCCATCAACGGTGGCCACTACGACTCCCGCAGTGCCTTCGAGCAGCATTGACAGAACGCGTATGCGCTCGTGCTCGGCCTCGCGCGA
>CAKTED010000154.1 GCA_934546725.1 uncultured Oscillospiraceae bacterium
CACGGATCTGGAAAACCTCGGAGGGATCACGGCCGGGTCTCAGCTGCGAATATTCGTCGCTGTCCGCAGCCGAGCTCGTCGCCTCGGGGTATATCAGCCTTATGTCAAAAACCGCCGGAACGACGAGGAGCGTCCCGCTGTCCGCGCAGCGCACGCGAAAGCGGAATATTCCGAAAAGGTCATATACCCGCAGCCGCCGAAGCGACAGGTGGATCGCTCCGCAGTATTTCGAGCGGAGCTCAAGCTTAACTCCGAGACTGTCCCGACCCATAAGCGCGGCGCTCTGCCGCAGCTCCAGCACTTCGCCCGTGAGCATATTTTCCGCGCCGATATCCGCCCGCACCCTCAAAAAGGGCAGCAGGCCGCGATTTTTCAGCTCAAGCCCCAGCTCGGCGGGCGTGCCGCTTTCGCAGGCGTCCGGAACATTGAGCCGCGCCGTGATCCTTCTGCTCCCGGCGAATGCCGCCAGTGCGGAAAGCAGCGGCAGCAGCACGGCGGATGCCGCCAGCGCGGCTGTAACGCCGCCAGGCCTGAAGATATACAGCATGCCCGCGCCCAGCATGCACAAAAGCCATATGGCCGTCGATCCCGCCATCATTTCCGAAGCTGCGGGACAGACACCTCGCGAAGTATTCCCGCAATTATCTCTTCGGCGGAAAGCTTCTGAAGTCTTGCCTTTGAGCTTAAAACGAGCCGGTGGCAGCATACGTCAGGAAATATTTCAATAATATCCTCGGGTACGGTATAATCGCGCCCCGCAAGGAACGCATGCGCCTTCGCCATGCGGCAGACGGCCAGCGCGCCGCGCGGACTTATCCCCAGCTCTATCATCTCGTGCCTTCTCGTTTTTTCCACAAGCGCCACGACGTACTCATAAAGACCGTCCGCTATATGTACTCTCGCCGCCCGGGCGGAAAGCTCGCGCACGCCGCCGCAGTCCGTTACGGGCTTCAGGCCGTCAAGCGGATTATCATGGTGGCGGTCCTTAAGTATGCTCACCTGGCTCCCCACATCGGGGTAGCCCATGCTCGTGCGTATGATAAAACGGTCCGTCTGAGAGGCCGGAAGCAGCTGCGTTCCGGCCGAACCGACCGGATTCTGCGTTGCCAGAACGACGAAGGGCTCCGGCAGCGCGTGGGTCACCCCGTCCACCGTTACATGGTACTCCTCCATGGCCTCCAGCAGGGCGGACTGCGTTTTGCTGGATGTCCTGTTTATCTCGTCGGCCAGCAGCAGGTTTGTCATGACAGCTCCGGGCTTGAACACAAAATCATTCTTCTCCCGGCTGAAAACCGAGAAACCGATAATGTCAGAGGGCATGGTATCGGACGTAAACTGCACGCGACGGGTGTTCAGGCCAAGCACCCTTGCAAAGGCTACCGCCATCGTGGTTTTCCCCACGCCCGGAACATCCTCGAGAAGGACATGTCCCCTCGCCAGGATGGCCATGAGCACCTTTGCCACAACGTCCTGCTTTCCTATGATGACCCTGTTTATCGCGGCCTGTATTTTTTCCGTTGTTTCATTCATTCCGTATTTTTATCCTTTCCCGATCCGGCGCAAAGTCCGTCTCGCCAGGTATGCTCACTCATCTTCCGAACCTTCGCCTTTCTCCGGCTCTTCCGGATCAGGCTCCTCGGGGTCTGGCTTTTCCGGCTCCTCAGGTTCCGGTATTTCCGGCTCGGGCGGCTTCCACGAAGGGTCCTGCGCGCCGCAGACGGTGCATACTCCGTCGGAATAGCTGTGTCCCGTTGCGGCCAGCCGCTCCGTGCGCGTCCTGCCGCAGACGGTGCAGACATACGTTATGCTGCCGTCCGTCTCGCAGCCCGGCTCCGTGCGCGATTCCTCAGTATCGCTGTGACCCGTCGCCGCTATCGTCTCCGTCCACGTCTTATCACAGACGGTGCAGTGATACGTTACGCTGCCGTCCGTTTCACAGCCCGGCTCCGTGCGTGATTCCTCCTGCGCCTGATGGCCCGTCGCCGCTATCGTCTCCGTCCATATCTTATCGCAGACGGTGCAGTGATACGTTATGCTGCCATCCGTCTCGCAATCCGGCTCCGTGCGTTCAAGCTCCTCGCCGCTGTGACCCGTCGCTTCGATCGAATGCGTCTCCGTTTTACCGCACAGGGTGCAGGTCTGCGTAACGCTTCCCGCCTCCGTACAGGTCGCGGGCCGATCCTCCGTTATCTCAAAGGTATGAGCCTCCGGATTTTCCACGGTATCGCCGCCGCGCCAGGTATAGCAGAATTTGCCCTCGCTCTGCATGGCCGCGCCGATATCGCGCCCCTTTGCAAGCGTGAAGCAGAGGCGGACGGTGTCGCCGTCGCTCAGAACATAGTCGGAAAAGCCGCGATTCGGCAGGTAATCGTTGACGAAATACATCCAGCCGGAATCATTGGTAAAATCAAACTCTCTCAGCTCGTCGGCAGAGGCCGCCTCGCCGACCACATATCCGCTGTTCACCAGCAGGGTCGTCAGCAGCTCATCGGGGCACGCGCCCTCAAACAGGCCGCCGGAGCCTACCGCCGTAAGATAAAATCCGCCGAGCGCATCCTTTGAAAGGACGTAGCCCTCCGGCCCGCCGAGACCCTTGTCATAATGAGCCTCAAAGCCCATTCCGCTGCATCCGAAATCCAGCTCGGGATAATCGGCGACCGTTCCGTCGCCCAGCGCGGCTATAAGGCTGTATGACGCCGGATAGCCCTTCAAAATATTTACGCTCACGGTATCCAGCACGCCGTAGCCCACCGTGGTACAGTCCAGAATGAACGTCGCGCGCCCGATCACCGTGCCGATGGGTGTGGGTCTGAAATCTATCGCGTAGGTACCGCCTGCGGCTCCGTAATCATCCGTTACGCTCACGGTAAGCATGTGCCGTGCAGAGTCCCCTTCGTCCGGGTCCTTCAGCCAGATGCTCTGCTCCCAGACCGTGCCGCCGGTGCTGCCGCTTTGCAGCGCGCCGTCGAGCCGTATTTCCGTGTTGCTGCCGGAAAGTCTCAGCGGAGCTCCGGTTTTCCCACTGTATGCTTTGACAATCAGTATCTGCTCATTATCGCCGTCCACCCGGAAAACGGTGGAATCGTCATTTTCGTCAAACTCCTCCAGCTGTCGGGTACCGAGATACACCTCTATCACCGGCGGAAAATCGTTGTTTGAAAATGTCACGATCCTCGAAATATCCGCCGCGCCGGAGCCGGGAGCCGAAAAGAGGAACAGATATTTCCCCTCCGTGAGCGAAAGCCGGTAGCTGTCGCCGTCCGCCGTGAGCGTTCCGCCGTCCTCGGGCGTAACGCTTCCCGGCCCCAGCTCTGTTCCGATCGCAAACCTCTGCCAGGTAACGCTCAGCTCCGCGTCACCGTCCGCATTGCAGACGTATGCCTCAAAGCTCAGCTCATATTCCCCCTGCTGTCCGGCCTCGGCCGTTATCAGCCCGGAGCTCAGATCCGTATATATGTAAGGCTCCGGATCATCGGGCTTATCCGGCTCGTCCGGGTCAACGGGCTCAACAGGCCCGACGGGTACTACGGGCCCGTCGCCCCCCGCGTCATGATCACCGCCGGGTTCATCGCGCCCGCCGCTTTCGCCTCCGGGTTCGCCGTCTCCCGCTTCGCCGTCTCCGGTTCCCGTGCCGTCATCGCCCGCACCGGTTTCTCCGCCGTCTCCGTCGCCGGTATCGCCGGTCTCCGAGGGAGCATCCGGCTGCGCATCATCCGTTTTCCCGCTTTCCGCATCAGATATCTCATCCGTCTCCTCGGGCGGCGTTTCCGGGGGCGGGGTCTCCTCGGGCGGCTCGTCCTGCGGCGGAGTCTCCTGCGGGGGTGTTTCCTCGGGCGGTGTATCCTCCGCGTTCTGATCCGTCATTTCCGTTTTGTCTTCTGAAAGTCCAACGTTGTGAATATTCAGCGTCTTTTCAGAAACGGACTGTACCGGATCGGCCGGCTCAGTCCTGGTGCTGCGCAAAACGCCAAGAACAGAAAGCAGCGATATTGTGAATATTACGGCGCACATAATACCGGCAGTTATTTTCCGTGCCATTCTGTGCCTCCCATCAGCTTTGACCGTTCACACTCAAAGCATGAATGATTTTCTGATCTCCTCAACGCGAATCGGCTTTCCGGCATTTATTACTATCTTTATCTCGCCGTAATTCACGTTGCGCACAAATTCAATGATTTTTGTTTCCTGCTCACTGAGCTCTTCGTTTTTCTTTTCTTCCATGCTCTACCTCTTTCAAAAGAAAAAAGTCCAGCAGAACTTACCCGGTACACTGCCGGGCAAATTCTGTTGGACTTCGGTTTTTCCGTCAGTCCTGGCCTGAGCCTGTATTCTGTTTACCGGTTTTCTATCTGGAGCCGTTTTCCTTCAGCAGAATGCTGCGCTTAAGCTCCACTCTGACCGGTTTGCCTTCCTTTACGGAAACGGATATCTCTCCATACTGCATCTCCCGCACAAGGTCGATTATACGTTGCTCCTCCGGGCTGAGCTTGGAATATTTCCCGCTTTCTTCGTTCATGGCTTTTCTTCTCCCTCGCAATATAGCTGCTCCTTCAGCGCATCAGGCGAAGCTTCACGCAGCAAACGCAAAAAGTGC
>CAKTED010000155.1 GCA_934546725.1 uncultured Oscillospiraceae bacterium
ACGATAACCTGCTCATAAGCATACTCACGATCGTTTTCGTCATTCTCGTGCTCATATTCACGTTCAAGTCCGCCGGTCTGCCCGTTCTGCTCATCCTCGTCATTCAGGGCAGCATCTGGATAAACTTCTCCTTCCCGTACATAACGGGCACGAACCTTTTCTTCATGAGCTACCTCGTCGTAAGCTCCATTCAGATGGGCGCGAATATAGACTACGCCATAGTCATAACGAACCGCTATACTCAGCTCAAGCAGACCATGCCGCTGAAGGACGCCATAGTCGAAACGCTCAACCAGGCGTTTCCCACCATCGTTACCTCCGGCTGCATCCTTGCCTCGGCGGGTATTCTGATCGGTCGGCTTTCCTCCGACCCTGCCATCTCGTCCATAGGCACCTGCCTCGGCCGAGGTACGATAATCTCCATGCTCCTCGTCATGCTCATTCTCCCGCAGATACTGCTTCTGGGCGACGTTATCATTGAAAAAACCGCGTTTACGCTCAAGCGGCCCGGCATCATCCAGACCCGCAGCGGTTCAATGCGCCTGAACGGCCACGTTCGCGGCTATATCTCCGGCATGGTCGACGCTGAGATAAACGGAACGCTCGTCGGCAGCATAAACGCCTCGCTCGAGGCGGGCGGCATAAGCGGCGGAGTTCAGACAGAGGCCCTGCCCGAGGGCAGTGAAGAGGAGACTGAAAGCGATGAAGAAACGGTTTAAGAAAATTTTTGCTCTTCTGCTGACCATGGCGCTGCTCGGCGCTTCGCTGCCGCCCGCCGCGGCCGCGCCATCCGACGAGCTGCGCATAGGCAGCGCCGAAGAGCTTATCGCGTTTGCGGAAAAATGCTCGCTCGACAGCTGGTCGCGCGGCAAAACCGTTGTCATAACGGCGGACATTGACCTCACCGGCACGGATTTTGCCTGTATCCCCACGTTCGGCGGAGTTTTTGACGGCGGCGGGCACAAAATATACGGCTTTTCGATCACCGTCTCCGGCTCCGAGCTCGGATTTTTCCGCATGCTCCAGCGCGGCGCGGTCGTAAAGGACCTTCACCTCGGCGGAAGCGTAACGCCCGGTGGCAGCCGCAGCCGTGTCGGCGGCATCGTGGGCCGCAACGAGGGCAGCATATACGGCTGCACCTTTGCCGGTACGGTTGAAGGCGACGGCTCCGTCGGCGGCATAGCGGGCATAAATCTCGAAAGCGGCGAGATCACGGCCAGCCTTGTGAGCGGCAGTATAACGGGCTCCTCCTGCACCGGCGGCATAGTTGGAAAAAACCTCGGCAGCATAATAAAATGCGAAAACCGCGCCATGGTAAACGCCACTCTTGAGACCTCCTCCGGCGGCGTTTCCTTCACCGGCGTTGCAGGTCTTCTCAGCGGCGGCGACGAAAGCTCCGTGGAAAGCGCTTTGACCGAGGGCTCAAGCGATACCGGCGGCATAGCGGGTCTTTCCTCCGGCATAGTTCAGTCCTGCCGCAACATCGGCACCATAGGCTACGCCCACGTCGGCTACAACGTCGGCGGTATCGCGGGCCGCCAGACCGGCTATCTGCTTGACTGCTCGAACAGCGGAAGCGTCTGCGGACGCAAGGATGTCGGCGGCATTGTCGGCCAGAGCGAGCCGTATATCATCATGAACGTAAGCGCCGGTTCGCTCGAGGAGCTTCGCGCGGAGCTGAACAGACTGAACAGCCTTATAGACTCCGCGCTTGCGGATACCGACGCGTCATCCGCCGACATTTCCGCGCGGCTCGAGCGCATTTCACAAAACGCGGATTCCGCCTCCGACAGCACAAAAGCACTTCTGGACTGCGTAGGCGACTTTGTTGACGGCAATATTGAGACCATAAACGGCATAAGCTCCGCCGTTCACCGCGCGCTCGACGATATTTCCCCCGCAATGGACGATCTTTCCGCTGCTTCGGACGCGCTTTCCACTGCCTTTGAGCGGCTCGACGCCGCGCTGGACACCCTCGCAAAGGCCTCGGATACGAGCGCGGAGCTGCTTTCCCACGCGCAGCTCTCCGTTAAGGCCCTGACCGCCGCGAACAGCGACCTCATGCTTGCCTTTGACAATATCGACAAGGCTCTGGCCAGTCTTGAGCGCTCCGTCTCCATAAAGGACGAGGACGCCGTGGACGCCGCGCTCGAGCAGCTTTCGGCCGCCATAAAAAATGCCGGTACCGCAACGGATGACCTTGGAAAGGCTCTCAAGGCTCTTTCGGACGCTCTCGGAAGCGGCGGCTGGAACGTCAGTGACGACGTCCTCAACGCGCTCAGGGACGCTGCCGATGCCGCAAGCCGTCTCGGCGCTTCGCTTTCCGACGCGGCGAACGCCATTGATACCATATCCGCCAACGTCGATATAAGCTGGTCCGAGATACGCTCCGCGCTCAAAAGCCTTTCCGACGCGCTTGACGACATCAGAAACGCGGCCGATGATTTCGACACGGCCGCGAAGGAGCTTGATTCCGCGCTTTCCCAGGCCGAAACGCTCTCCAGGGAGCTTTCGGAGGCGTTCCGTCAGCTCTCGGAGGTATCCTCCGCGCTTTCGACCGCCTCCGCCTCGCTCTCCTCAGCGTTTGACGGCATTGGCAGCGCCGTCGATACGCTGAGGGATGAGGGCGCACCGGAATTTGTGGCGCTCGGCGAGGATTACAGAGACGCCAGCGACGGGCTGTACTCCGCCGTTGAAGGCATGTCCTCAGAACTTTCAGCTCTCAACGGTGAGCTTCTCGGCGCGGAGCAGACCCTGAGCGCCGACCTTCTTGAGATAAGCCGGCAGATGAGCGTCGTAATGAACCTTGTTATCGACCGGCTCGGAGAGCTTCAGAATACGGTCACGGACCCCGACATATCCGATTATATTGAGGACACGTCCGACGTTGACGTTTCCGGCACAACGCGGGGCAAGATCCTTTCAAGTGAAAACAGCGGCCCCGTCGAGGGCGACCGCAGCGTCGGCGGGATCGCGGGCTCAATGGCCATTGAATACGAGCTTGACCCGGAGGACGATTCCGCGCTGCGCCTTTCATACAACACTACCTATGAAACAAAGGCCGTTATCGAAAGCTGCGTAAACCGGGGCAGCGTGGAGTGCAAAAAGGACTGCGCCGGAGGAATAGTCGGCCGCATGGAGCTTGGAACCGTCACCGGCTGTGAAAGCTATGGGCTCACGGAGAGCAGCAGCGGCAGCAATGTCGGCGGCATCGCAGGCTCCTCCGACGCCAAAATTCTCTCCAGCTTTGCCAAATGCCGCCTTTCGGGCGAAAAATACGTCGGCGGTATCGCGGGCAGCGGCGGCACGATACGCGCCTGTCTCGCCTTTGTGAGCATATCCGGCGGCAGCGAATACGTCGGAGCCATCGCCGGAAAGGCCGCGGCGGACAGCGTTACGGCCTGCCGCTTTGTCGAAAACGGTCAGGCCGGAATAGACGGCATAAGCTATTCGGGCCACGCGGAGCCGGTGGATTTTTCCGTGATCGCTGCCGAGGACGGCATTCCGGCAGAATTTCTCCGCTTTACGCTCACGCTTTCCGCGGACGGTGAGGTCATTGCCGAGCTCCCGTTTGATTATGGCGACGACCTTTCGCAGCTTGAACTCCCGCCAGTGCCGGAAAAGGACGGAAGCTTTGGCCGCTGGGAGGACTTTGATACCTCAGGTAAATGTTCGGACGTATACGTTAACGCGGTCTACGATCACATAATAACGCTGCTTCCCAGCGAGGAGACTTCCGGACAGCTCGCCATAGCGCTTGCCGAGGGCAGCTTCACGGACGAGGCCGAGCTTCACGCCGTCTCATCCTCCGTCGCCCCGCCGGACGGTGCCAACGGAGCGGAGGTATACGACATATCGCTCAGCGGCGCGGATGTTTCCGGCGCGGTTACCCTGCGCCTTCTCTGCCCTGACGAAAAGGCCGGAATATACGAATACGTCTCCGGCGGCTGGACGAAGCTTTCGCCAGAATTTAACAGCAGCTACGCGCTTGTGAGCCTTACGGACGGCAGCGGCACCTTCTGCGTCGCTCCGGCCCGGACCTCCCCCATCGCGCTTTATATTTTGCTCCCCGCCGCGTTGGCGGCCGCGCTCGTCATATTCATTCTCCTCCGCCGCAGGAGAGCAAAAAAGCGCAAAGCGGCGTAAAAGTGAAAACAGCAGGGCGGCCTGTCCGGTTTCTTCGGACAGGCCGCCTCATTACTATTTAAAAACAATTTTTCAGTACATGCTTATCGGCACGTCCTCCGGGTCCTCGCCCTTTTCTATGGATCTTATAACGGCGTCGTAGCCATAGTCCTCGCTGACCTTTATATGGACCCTGTCGCCCACCCTGTGCCCCATGAGCGCGCGCCCGGCGGGCGACTCCTTGCTCAGGCGGCCCTCGAGCACGTTCTGCCGCAGCGTTGTAACGATCTGGAACGTTTCGGTATCGTCCTCGTCCTCAAGGTATACCTCCACCTTATCAAAAAGCCCGACCTCGTCCGGCTTTGATTCGCTTTCTATCACAACGGCGGTTTTTATCATGTTCTCAAGGTATCTCTTGCGGCTGTCGTTGCGGTTTGTCTCCCGCTTTGCCGCCTTGTACT
>CAKTED010000156.1 GCA_934546725.1 uncultured Oscillospiraceae bacterium
CATGTACATCTGCGCGCTCGCCGTGCCGTTGGGGTCAAACTCGGTGGCGGATACGCCGTCCGTGAGGCCCTTTTCATAGGCGTAGCCAAGGTATTTCGCCGCGCCGTCCCATGTGGGCGCGTCAGTAAAGGGGCTCTGCCAGTCGCCGAGATAGAGAGCCTCCATCTCCTTGCCGGTGAGGCGGATGAGCATTATGAGCGCCTCCATGCGCGTGGGCGCGCGGTCGAGCTCATAGCCTTTGTCCGTGCCCTGGAAGAGCGAAACCGTGTGCAGCGCGTCCGCCTTCGCGGCGGCGTCCGCGGCGTCGTATGCCAGCGCGGCGGCTCCCGCGGATATGCTCATGCTCAGACTGAGCGCCAGCGCGGCGGCTCTTTTCGTAAACTTTTTCATGTGATCGTTCCTTTCGTTTCAAAAGCGTTCTGTATGCTTGGACGAAGCCGCGCGCGGAAATGTTCCCGCCGTGGCGGATTTTTTGCAGAATCCGGTGGGGGGCGGCAGCTACACAAAGCTCAGCAGGCTCGTATTCGACAGGATGCGCCGGGAGGGCGCGGACATAAGCGCGCTGCGGCAGGCAAAGCGTGAGCTTTACGCAAAGAACGGCAAGGCGCTGGATGGCTACGGCGAGGTCGACGCCGAGCTTGTGGCCGAATACGTTGAAAAGAACCTGCTCACGGACGAGGCGGCGATACGCGCCGTCGTCGATTACGACAGGACGCTTGGACAGAGGATCCTCGACTTCATAAATAATCTGCTCGGGAGGCTCGGCTCGAAGAGCGCGCGGGAGAGGCTTTTCCTCAGCCGCGCGAAGCGCTACTACCAGGCGGCGCTGGAGGCGACGCAGGAAAGCTCCGCCAGGGCCGGGCGGACCGTGGCGGAGCATGAGGGAAATATAAGCCGCATAGGCGAGCAGCTGCGCAGCGGCGAGCTGACGGACGAGCAGGCCGAGGTGATATTTAACGAGACATACGATCCTGAGCTCGACCTTCGCAGGAACGGTGCGGCGGAGGAGAGCGGAGACCGGAGACGGTATTCCATAATTAACGCTGAAGGCGGGAAAAGATACGTTCGAGCCGACAGGCAGGTTATCTTCGGAAATGATGCGAGCAGCTGGAGGACTACATCAACGGGAAAATTCGCCGCGGACAGGACGTTACACTCATTGGCGCGGATGGAGATGAGCTGCGGCTTACGGCCACATCGGCAGGTAAATTAAGCGATAACCACACAGGCGACGGGCGTACCATGAGCGATACGGCGTATGAACTGAAGGCTAACGCAGCGGCACATATTGATGAGCTTGCGCAAACGTCGGTGCGAGGAAAGAAAACAGTGCGGGATTATAATGGCCGCCATGGAAATATGGCAGCGGACGGTTGGAATTACCGCACGGCGTATTTCGAGGACTTTGACGGGAAGTACTATGAAGTGACTATTTCAACAGCGCAGAACTCTGAGGGAAAAATAATTTATAATATAGGACAAATAAAAGAAGAAGCCCACCCCAAAATTAAGGGCTCACGCGCCATTTCTGACGACGGCCCGCGGGGGTTTGCTTCTTCTGATACCAGCATACGCGAAAGCGGCGAAAATGTCAAGAAGCAATTTTCCATCAGCGAGCCGGTTGAGCGGACAAAAGACCTGATAGCCGTGCATAATAAGGACTGGTCTGTCATCCGAGACGCGGCGCTGAACTGGGGTGGCATTCCATCCCCTTCCGTGGCCATCGTGGACGCGCAAGAGGGGCACACCAAGTACGGCGACACCAGCGTGGTCTATCCCCGCACCACCATCGACCCGGAGGCAGACCCACGCAACAAAGTATACGGCGGCGACGCATGGACACCGACGCACGAGAACGCGCAGGTGGAGTACGAGGTGGACTACAACACCAGGCACGAGTTTGAACGGAAGGTGCAAGAGCTGGCCAAGAATGTGGCAGGTGGTATGTTTTCGCAGAGCAGCGTGCTGGGCGTGAACGGCATTGAGGACGTGACAGGGCTGACGCTGCCGGAGATTGCCGAGAAGCTGGGCGGGAGTGACGCGGTAAAGGCGGCATACCTTGCCAGCACAGGCAGGGATGTAGAGACCGTCTACAAAACCCGAGAGTATGACCGCTTTGGCAATGCGGCGCTGCAGAGATACCTTTCCAAAGTAGAACCTCAGAAACTGGCGAAGCTGTATGTGAAACTGGTGACCGGAGAGAGACTGACGGCAGAAGAGATGAAACCAGCGGAAGATGCTATCCGGGAGAATTATGAGGAGAAGCACGCGAACATCCTGAACCGCAGGCCGGAGGGTAAGGCCAGGAAGATCGCCTACTACATGGAGAACAACGTGTTCCCCAACCGCGTAGAGGACTTTATCCGGCACGCACAGGAATTCTATGACGAGGGCGGCGGAGACGAGATCGACCGCATGGCTACGCGGGAGAACTTGCAGAAGGCGGTAGACAACCAAACCGTGGCAGCGTGGGCAGAGGAACAGCTTCAGGGACTGCTGGGCGAACCAGGCATCTACAACGGCAAGGACACAGTGACCGACAGCGGCAGACGGAGCTTTGCACAGACGCACTGGGACTACACGGCGGAGAACATCGTGAAGGCAATGAACTTGGCGGCGAATAAGGGCTCGAACATGTACGGCGTGACACCGGAGACGCTGGCGGCAACGGCCACACGGGAATACAGGACCGTGGACGAGATGCACGCGGACGAGGCGCGGCTTCGCACGGTGAGTGAGGAGGAGCACGCGAAGGCACTGCAGGACCTCGGCGTTGAGCTTGATCGGGTGACGGATGATCTGATGCGTACCACGAAGCACCAGTTCAACAATACCTTTGAGGAAGAACAGAACCTGAGCCGCATTATTGCCGAAGTGGCCAAGGGCAAAAAGACCATGGCGGCAGTAAAGGCGGCGTTCCGCAAGGAAGGCTATTCCATCAGCGACGGCCACGCCAGGGGTATACTTTCACTCATTGACCGCGCGGCCAACATTCCTACTGGCTACTACGAGGCAAAGGCGCAGAGAGTAGTACCCTTCAGTGAGGCAGTGGCTATCATTGCGCCTGATAACATACGGATTGAAGATGTAGCAGCGGTGAAGGCAGCCACAGGCGTGAATATCATTCAGTATGAGGCTGGCAACGATGAGCAGCGTAAGGCTTTGATAAACGGGCTGGAGGGCGTGAAATTTTCCATCAGCGAAGAAAATACCGAAGAAACCCCCTCCGAGGGCAAAACAACGCAGAGAGAGGACGAATACCAGGCGGCGCTGAACGGCTTTCCGCAGATAAACGGCGTGCAGATAGTGCCATATAAGACGCAGGTACACGCGACGGACATAATGTCCGACGAGTACGGCAACATGCTGCGCGACGCAAACGGCGAGGTCAGGCGGCGCGACAACTACGGTATCGTTACCGGGCTTGACCGCGGCATGCCGGGGCGGCTGCTGGTATCCTTCCGCAACGACGAATACGGGACCCGCGCCAACAACGTGAGCATTGCCCCGGAGGATCTTGAGCCGGTATCGAAATATGAATACGCCGCGGAAAAGGCCTTTGACGACACCATGAAGCAGGAGCCGCTGGATCCCGCAAGCGAGCAGCTGAGTGCCGAGGAGCAGGCCGAGATAGCGAACATGCGCCAGGCCGCAGAGCAGCGGGACCTTGACGCATATAAAGAAAATTTCTTCCGCCTCAAATACGACGACCTTGCGAGGGAAGTGCCGGAAGCCGAGCCGGAGCTTACGGCCGAGCAGCAGAAGGAAGCCTATGACGAGCTTGACAGTATCCGAAAAGAGCTTTCCGCCGCCGAGGAAGCAAATATGATCCGTCAGATATTTGAGCAGCCGGTACCGCCTCCCGGTCCTCAGCTCAGCGCGGAGGAGCAGGCGAAGCTGAATAATCTGCTTCAGGCGGCATGGCAGCAGGATAATCCTGCGCCGGAGGTGACGCCCGTGCACAGAGAGCAGCTTGACAAAGCCGCTGTGAGATACCTTGAAAACGCCGAAAACCACATGGTAAACCGCATTGCGCGAAGGCTGAACATTCCGTCGCTGGTGGATAAAAGCAGCCTCGTGCCCATTGCTCAGGCCATAAGCGACGCCTATCTTCGGGATGGATATGTGTCCGACGAGGTGAAACAAGAGCAGTTTGCACAGGCGTATTCCAAAGGAGCGGAGCTGGCAAACAGATTTTACACAGAATACGCCGACCTTGCGGGAAAGATAGAGGAGAGCGTTATCAACATTTCGCAGTTGAGTAAGGGAGACGCAACATATCTGAAGAACGCTGTTCGCAGGGCGGACAATCTTCTCAGACTGACGAACGACAGCGGCATTTCTGTGGATGAACTGTATGAGCAGCTTTCCGCCGCCGTGCCGAATTTCTTCCCCGCAAATATCAGGGACAGCAAATACGCGACCGCAGAAGAAACAAAGCTCAACAACATAATCCGATTCGCAAAGAACTATTCAAGAGCCTGGAAAAACGTAAAGGACTATTTCAGTGACCAGTACGAGGACTTTGAATATTTTGCGAGAAACGACTTTGACGACGC
>CAKTED010000157.1 GCA_934546725.1 uncultured Oscillospiraceae bacterium
GTAGATACCGGCTCTGTGACCGCCGCGAGGTCCGATGTAGGAATTGAAGCGGTCTGCATACTGGTCGGATACCCAGGACGCAAGCTCGTCGGCCTCGTCATAGCCGTTGCCCCAGAAGGGGACCTCGTTCTTTATGCGTGCCTGAAGAGCCTCATAGCCGACCCAGTTTGCCATGACGGCGTCATAAAGCTCGCGGGTGGTGCAGATCTTTTTGTCGAAGCAGGCGTACTTGATGGCAAGCAGGCTGTCGATGCAGGTGCCGATACCGATGGCCGCGCCGCCGGTGGAATTGTACTTTGCTCCGCCAACCATCATGTCCTTGCCCTTTTCCATGCAGCCGTCCATCGTGGCGGAGGCCATGGGCACGGGAACGAGCGGATTGCCGTAGAACTCGAGGACGTTGTTGAAGGTCTGGTGCCAGTTCATGAAGTACTCGAGCTGACG
The DNA here is from genome assembly GCA_934546725.1 of uncultured Oscillospiraceae bacterium. Classification (GTDB taxonomy): domain Bacteria; phylum Bacillota; class Clostridia; order Oscillospirales; family Oscillospiraceae; genus RGIG6375. The sequence continues at coordinate 445 of CAKTED010000157.1, forward strand.
ATAGAACGCGCTCTTGACCTCGTCGAAGCTCTCCATGTTGTAGAGGTAGCCGGTGTGCAGACCGGCCTGGACGTGCTCGGGGTCAATGGGGTTCTTACCGTCGTTGATAGCCTGAAGGACAACGTTTGCGATGCTCAGGTGAGTCTTGGAGAAGGGACCGGAAACGTTGGAGAACTCGCAGCCGGAGCCGGAGAGCTCAACGCAGCCTATAACGCAGAAGTTGCGGGCGTCCTCAATGGAAAGGCCGCGCTTGTGCAGAATGTCGATAACGAGGTCGGTATTGTCAAGCGTGGGGATACCGCCGCAGATTTTTGCGGTCTCGATGCCGGCCTCCCACAGCTCCGCCGGAGTGTCTTTGTGGACGCAGAGGGAGAGGGTGGGATCATGCAGCTTGAGACGCGCAATTGTCTGAAGGCACATGTATGTGCAGGTATTGGTGGCGTCGGTACCGTCGGGCTTGCGGCCTGAGAGAGTGAGACGCATGTTGTTGGAGTAGGAGAACTGGTGCATCATGAACTTGGAGCCGGAGACCATCATGTCGGCAACCTTGAGGCAGAAGCAGTCTGTGATCTCCTGAGCCTGCTCCATGGTGAGGCGGCCTGCGGCGAGGTCGGCCTCGAGGTAATCGCCTGCCTGCTGGTCGAAGCGGCCGATGGTTATGCCGAGATAGCTGCCCTCAATATTGAGGATGAGGTGGTAGAAGTAAATTGCCTGGCAGGCCTCCCAGTAGGTGCGGCAGGGATTCTCCATGATCCAGTCAAGGCTGTCAGCCATCTGAAGCAGCTCGGCCTTACGCTTTTCGTCGGTACACTCGTCAGCCTGGCGGCGGCACTCGGCGGCAAAGCGCTTTGAGAAGGCAATGGCGGCGTCGCAGCAGATGACGACGGCGTGGTAGAAAAACCACTTCTCGGCATCCTTGCCCCAGATATTGCCGCGCAGCTCCTCGATATGTTCAAGAGCTTCCTTTTTGATTGCGCCGAAGCCCTTCTCGACGACCTTGCGGTAGTTGGCGTTATAATGGCCGTGAGGAACGCTTGCGCACATGCCGGGGTTGTGGGGGGTAACGTGTGCGTGGGAGACATAGTTGATGTCGTCGGGAACGCACTTGCCGATGCGAGCCTCGTTTCCGTTCTCGCGCCAGAAGTCAGCCACGGAGCGGATGTAATCACGATCCTCCTGCGGCATAATGAAGTCGGAGCCGCAGTTTTCCATGGTGTCAAAGGCGCCGCTGTCAAAGTCTCTGATGAGCCAGTCAAGGCCATACTCTGCCCAGACGTTTACGCCGCGGAAATATTTGCCCACGTTACCGACGATAAGCTCATCCGGCTCAACGCGGATGGTCATCTTCGTGAGGATCTCATAGCAGGCCTTTGCACGGCGGATGATGGGTACCTCATACATGCTCTGCCTGTAATATTCGGTAATGATGCGGGTACGGTCAGCGTCCAGCGTGGGCGTGCTGTCTGAGGCGGCTGACGCGGGGGGTGATGGGGGAATGAACGAACATATATACATCTCCTTTGGAAAATTTGCATACTGAGTTTTCTGTACTTATATTTTAAGATAAATCGGCCGCCAAGTAAACTACATTTTTTGCATATCATTATACTCAATCAGCATAAGTAAAGAGCATTTTATACAAAAGGCCCAAAAAAACACAAAATGACAAAGCTTACTTGATTAAATGCTGAAAAATGCTATAATTAAAAGCGGATAAAGTCCAGGTTAAAAGTAAGTAAAGCTGAGGAGTATGCATAATGGAGCTTGCCAACTGGTTTGGTATCGCGGGCGGCCTTGCACTGTTTCTTTACGGGATCAAGATGATGGGGGACGGCATTGAAAAGCTTGCCGGCTCCCGGCTCAAGCTTATCCTTGAGCGCCTTACAAAAAACCGCTTCTGCGGCCTGATGGTCGGCCTCGTTATCACGGCGATAATTCAAAGCTCGAACGCCACGTCGGCCATGACGGTAAACTTCGTAAACGCCGGTATGATGTCCTTTTCAAACGCCGTGGGCGTTATAATGGGCGCGAATATCGGAACTACCGTTACCGGCCAGCTGATAGCCTTTAAAATAGACACCGTCGCCTCGATAATCGCCTTTATCGGCGTGGGCGGATACCTTATATGCAAGGGCAAAACAGGGCGGAACGCTTTCCAGACAGTTGCCGGTCTCGGCATCCTCTTCATGGGCATGACCCTTATGAAGGAGAATATGTCTCCGCTGGCCGATGAAGCCTGGTTCATATCCCTCATGTCAAAGATGGAGAACCCGATTCTTGGCATAATCTCCGGCACCATATTTACAATGATAGTTCAGAGCGCCTCAGCCTCCGTCGGCATACTTCAGGCCATGGCAGGAGCGGGAGCTATAGGGCTTGGCCAGTCCATATTCTTCATCTGCGGTATAGACATCGGCTGCACCGTCGCGGCCGTTACGGCTGCAGCGGGCGGAAGCCGCGACGCGAAAAGGACGGCCTGCATACACGTCATGTTCAACGTTATGGCAACGATCATCTGCGTTGCGGCCTGCTCGCTGCTTCCCTGCGTGAGCTGGGTGGAAAGTCTCAGCCCGGGAGACCCGGTGCAGCAGATAGCAAACGTCAATACCCTTCTCAAGGTAGTGGCCACCGTGATCCTTTTCCCCTGCGCGCCGCTTATGGAGCGCCTTGCAAGGAAGATCATCAGAGGAGAGGACGGCGGCGGGCGTCAGCTGCTGCACATAAAGAAGCTGGACTTCGGCATGACCTCCATTGCGATATCGCAGGTCCAGGCCGAGGTGGACAGAATGTTCGAGCTTGCCCATTCCAATTTTGAGCTTGCCCGCAGGGCCATGTTTGAAAAAACGAAGGGCGACCTTGAGCTCATATCCGAAAATGAGGACGTTCTGAACTTCCTGAATAAGGAGATCACCAACGCGCTCGTTGAGATAAACAGCAAGGGTCTCGGAGCGGGAGACGCCGCGCTTATCGACCAGATGCACCACATTATCGTCGATTTTGAGCGTATCGGCGACCATTCATATAACCTTGGTGGTTACGCCGAGCATATGCGCGAGGAGAAAATGACGTTCTCTGAGCACGCGAACGCCGGGCTTCAGGAGCTTATGGATATGGTTTCGCGCATAATGCAGGACGCGTATATCAGCATGAAGTCGCCGAAAATGATCCCGCTTTCCGAAATAGAGCGCCAGGAGCAGGCGATAGACGACAAGGTCATAGAGCTGCAGGACCAGCACATCGCCCGCCTTGAAAATCATCGCTGCACGGCCGATGCCGGCATGATCTATATCGAGATACTCACGGACCTTGAGCGCATGGGCGACCACAGCATGAACGTGGCCGAGGCGGCGCTTGACAATAAAAATAAATAAGGCAAAAGAAAGCATATCGCGGAGGGAGACTGCTTCGGCAGCCGTCCCTCCGCCTTTTGTGCTTGAAAATTCTCGGGGAATATATTATAATTCTATTGTAGTATTTGAAAAAAGCATGGAGGAGTACGATGGAACTCGATGCCTGCTGCTTTAGCGGACACAGGATCATACCGCCCGATGAGCGCGCCGCGCTTGACGCGCTGCTGGACCGCCATATCGGCCGCATAAGCGGCAGCGGCGTAAGGACCTTCATCTGCGGCGGCGCGCTGGGGTTTGATACCATGGCGGCGCGCTCCGTTCTGCGCGCGAGAGAAGGCGGCGCGGATATCCGGCTGCTTCTTGCAATTCCGTATCGGGGGATGGAGCAGCACATGAGCGCGGTGGACAGGCGCGAGTTTGAAAGCATTCTTGCCCGGGCTGATGACGCTGTATATACCGCCGAGATCTATGACCGAGGCTGCATGCTTCGCAGAGACAGATATATGGTGGATAAAAGCAGCATCTGTGTCAGCTATATGACGAAGAATACCGGCGGCACGGCGTATACCGTGGGGTATGCGCTGAAGAAGGGGCTGGAGGTAATAAACCTTGCGCTCGAGCTTTGACGGGCGCGGTGAAATATATGGAGGTATGACGGGATGAGCAGTGAAAAATATCTGGGCGCGGATACGCCGAAGCTCGGCTTTGGCTTCATGCGTCTGCCGACCTTGCCCGGCGGAACGGATAAGGACATTGACCTTGAGA
>CAKTED010000158.1 GCA_934546725.1 uncultured Oscillospiraceae bacterium
GAATAGATGTAGACCTTGCCACCGAGGCCTGTCGCCGCATTGGCTACCGCGCCGTTTTTGTCACAATTGCCTGGGAGGAAAAGAAAAACCTTGTTGAAAGCGGCGAAATAGACTGCATCTGGGGCAGCTTTTCCATTGACGGCCGCGAGGATCAGTATCAGTGGACAGAGCCGTATATGTACAGCCGTCAGGTCGTCGCGGTTCGAAATGACAGCGACATTTACTCGCTTTCAGACCTTGCCGGTAAGCGGGTGGCTGTGCAGTCCACCACCAAGCCGGAGGAAATTTTTCTTTCCGGCTCCGACCCGCGCATTCCTGAGGTGGATGAGGTTTTTTCGCTTTATAACCGTGAGCTTATATATCCGTATCTGAGCAAGGGCTATGCAGACGCCATCGCCGCACACGAATCGTCAATTTTGCAGTGCATGCACGATTATGATTTTAAATACCGCATCCTGGATGAGCCTCTTCTCTCAGTAGGCCTGGGCGTTGCTTTTTCGCGCTTCGATGACCGTGATTTGGCGGCAAAGCTCTCAAGCGTCTTCGACGAAATGCGCGCCGACGGTACGTTAGAGCAGATTATCGGCAAATATCTCGATGATCCACATAAATACATGGAGGTGTACAGCCATGCGGAATGAGCAGCATTTGCGTCCCACTGTCAAGAGGCACATCATTGCGCAATTTTTGCTCGGAATAATAATCATGGCCGCAGTTACCTTTATATCAATACAATACGACATGTCTGCCACTCGGGATACGCTGGCAACTACCACCAATTATATAAAAATGCAGTGCAACCGTTATGTGCGCATAGGTTTGGCAACGGAAACAAAAAGTCTCATACGGGTTATTGAAAGCAGCAAGCAGGTAGCTCACATGCTTGCGGATGAAGGCGGGCTTTATGGCGATGACACGCTCGAACGCTTTGCGCGAAACAGCTATGTTTCCAGCATCATCCTGCTTGACGAAAGCGGCAATATCGTCGCGCAATATGCCGAAAATGGCGCAATGACAGATGAGGTTTACGATACGCTTGCTTCTCCAGCCCTGCTTAACACCTTCAGCAATCCCAAAATGCGCTATGCCGTGCGGCTGCAATGTTCCGATAAAAGCGAGATCGACCTTGCCGCAACAGCACGTCAGGACTGTCCCGGGATCGTCGTGGTATATTTTCACACATCTGCAGAATATAAAAACTCCTTCAACCTTTCCGTGAATTCTCTGCTCTCGGGCTATAACACAAAAAATGATGCAACCATCGTTGTAAGCAGCGGGGATGTGATAGTTTCCAGCAACGACGAATCGCTGATTGGCTCCTGCACCGATGACATCCCCATTCTTCGCAGGCTCAAGGCCTCTTCCGGTAATGATCGCCTCCTGCACACAAGACAGTCCGAAGACTCATTTTCTCAGTACTTCGGTCTGATGGAGCAAGGGCGCGATTTTTATGTTTACAGCTTTTTGCCTGATCGACGCGTTTTTGTAAACACTCCGCGATTACTGCTCTCCGCATTTATCGTGTATATTGTCATTCTCGTGACTGTCTCCGCTGTTCGCCGGCGCTACACGCAGCGAGCACAGAGGGAATACACGGCTCAGCTTCAGGATAAAAACGAGCAGCTCAGCCTTGCCATTGAGGAGGCGGACAGAGCCAACGCGGCCAAAACCAGCTTTCTCTCTCGCATGAGCCACGATATCCGAACGCCTCTGAACGGTATAATCGGCCTTTTGGAGATTGAAGCGGCTCATCCCGACGATATTGAGCTTATAAAGCTGAACCGCGAGAAAATGCGCATATCGGCGGATCATCTCTTATCTCTTATCAACGACGTGCTGCAGATGAGCAAGCTTGAAAGCGGCGAGGCAAATCTTGCCCACGAGCCGTTTAACATGAACCGCCTTTCAATGGAAATAGTGACGATTGTAAGCCACAGAGCTGCCGAAGCCGGCATTACGATGGAGCATGATGAGCTTTCAGACCCTGTTTCCGATCTTTGGGTCTACGGGAGTCCGCTTCATCTGCGCCAGATTTTCCTTAATATTTACAGCAACTGCATCAAGTACAACCATCTTGGCGGTTCCATAAGCACACTTTTCAAATATGTGAGCAGAAGCAAAAGCAGCGTTACCTGTCGCTGGATCATAACGGACACCGGGATTGGAATGGCAGATGAATTTCTCAGCCACATATTTGACCCCTTCGCACAGGAGAAATCCGACGCGCGCAGTATCTATCAAGGGATAGGTCTCGGCATGACTATAGTCAAAAGCCTCGTTGAGCAGATGAACGGCAGCATATCCGTCAGCAGCGAGGAGGGGGTTGGCTCAACATTTGTAATAACCATTCCATTCGATATTGCCGAGCAGCCCGAGGCCGATCCAGCCAGGGAAGACGCCCCGGAGCAGTACTCCATAAGCGGCGCCCGGCTCATGCTTGCGGAGGATAACGAGCTCAATGCCGAAATCGCTCAGACGCTTTTGCGCGACGCCGGATCTGTTGTAACAACGGTTGCCAACGGCAAGGAGGCTGTTGAGCTTTTTGAGCAGAACCCGCCCGGCAGCTTTGACGCCATCCTTATGGATGTAATGATGCCCGTGATGGACGGTCTTACCGCCGCAAAGACCATTCGGGCAGTTGACAGGCCTGACGCTGCAACCATCCCGATCATTGCCATGACGGCAAACGCCTTTGCCGAGGATGCCGCAAGATGTATTGACGCCGGCATGAACGCTCATCTCGCAAAGCCGCTCAATATTCGCAAAACGATCGCAACCATAGCTCAATGCATTTCCCAGGACAAAGCACAGCGGGCAGATAAATGATCGATATGCAGATAAGCTGAGGCACAGGGTTTTTTCTCCCCTGTGCCTCAGCTTATTGTCAAATTCTGATGCCTGCGCTTTGGAGCTGCATCGACCCCCGCTTTCCGGATGCCTTCACTCCTTATGCATATTTTCCGGGTAATACGGACATTTTTCATGAATGCATTCCCTGTTTCTGTTAAAGAACCCACAGGGTCGCCTTTCGCATGGCATTTTTATGCCGAGCTGTTCCTCCGTAAACGCCGCTGAGCATTCTATGGCCACGCTGCATGTTCTCTTGCAGCAGCGCGGGCCGCCAATCTCGGCAAGTCGGTGAATTATCCGCTCCGTGAGAAGCATCGGGACATGCCAGGCTTCTCCGTTCAGCGGGCTTGCCCCCGAAATGATGCTTGCGTAAATTCCGGCGCCTGCCGCAGCGCCGCAACCGCCCCAATAGCCGCAGGTGCCGCCCGGTACCTGCGCCCCGCGCCGCATTGCCTCTCTCAGAGCGGCGGCAAGCTCCACGTCTCCCCCGCAGTTCCGCAAAGCCGTCAGCATCACCTCGGCAACGATGCTGTGGTGCTCCGGCCCGTGAAGATGCACGGACGGCAGCGCCACCACCTTACGAAACAGCAGCAGCGGATCCTTTTCCTCCGAGGCCAGCAGCAGTCCCGCTCTCTCTGCTCCGTCGCCGCTGTGGCATTCATCACAGACAAAGTGTCCATTTTTGCACATAACGTTCGTCATGACTTTTTTCCCGCAGATGGCGCATTTTTTCATCCTTACGCTTTTTGAATATTCAAGCTCTCCGCCGCAGATAACGCAGCCGCTGTCATGCATTGCTTTCACACTCCCAGGGTTCATGTACTTAAATCCCACTTTTTTACCATAATACTCTCTTTTTATGCATCTTGCAACGTCGAATTCTTGTAAACCGGACTGTATTATGCTATCATTGTCATGTAATATTCATACCTCGGAGGTTATTATGGTAGTAAGAAAATACGAAAATAAAGACCTGCCCGCGATGATATCCATCTGGAACGAGATCGTTGAAGAGGGCATCGCCTTCCCTCAGGAGGACTTTCTTGACGCCGAAGCCGGCAGAGATTTTTTTGCCGCTCAAAGCTACGTCGGCGTTGTTGACGACGACGGCGACATACTCGCGCTGTACATACTGCATCCCAACAACGTTGGCCGCTGCGCGCATATATGCAACACAAGCTACGCCGTAAGCTCCCGCTGCCGCGGAAAGCACATCGGCGAAAAGCTCGTTACGGACTCCCTCGCCGTGGCAAAGTCCCTCGGCTTCAGAGTAATGCAGTTCAACGCCGTCGTTGAGTCCAACATTCACGCGCGCCACCTGTATGAGCTGCTCGGCTTCAGGCAGCTTGGCGTAATTCCCGGCGGCTTCAGATATAAGGACGGATCATATGTCAATATTTGCCCGTATTATCACGAGCTGTAATACGGCGGCAGCTTATGGCTCAGGAAGGAGCTTTTCATGAATTCCGATATCAAGTCCCCATGGCTTAAAAATTACGGTGACGTCCCCGCGTCGCTTGATTATCCCGACTGCTCCATGGCGGAGCTTCTTTTTGAAACCGCAAAATCCTGTCCGAACCAGGCGGCCTTCTTCTTTATGGGACGCGACACGAGTTATGC
>CAKTED010000159.1 GCA_934546725.1 uncultured Oscillospiraceae bacterium
ATTGAGCAATGGGACCGCCCGGATTGAGCAGTCCCACCGCTCAGGTTGAATATGGACAGCACAAAACTGTCAAGGTAAGTATCCTTGTCATAGCGCCATGCCCGATTATGGAAAGCTTTTCATAATCGGGCTTATCGCTATCCATATAAAATGAAAAGGAATCTGTCCAAAGTAAGAGATAGCAGGTAAAATTAGAGTGCATTCTTTGCATAATAATTTTTGGAGGCATCTACATGGACAACACAAAGTCAATGCAGGAACTGACCGCTGCCTTTGATCAGGCGTTGGTCGCAGCCGGGTATAGTGAATCCCGGCTTTCAAATTTTAGGACAGTAACAAAACGACTGCTCACATTTGGAGCAGACCTGGGAATCGAATGCTATTCTTCCTATGTAGGAAAGCAATTTCTTGAAAAGCATTATCCTGTGGAGTTCGACGGACGCCTTGTCCACGAGCTGCCATGTACCACGCAATATGCATGGAGAACAATTGCACTGCTGAATGACTTTCATACACATGGCTCATTTTTCCGTGCCAGACGGTTAAAGGGAAACCTCCAACTCACGCCAGAATTCCAATATCTGAGTGATAAATTTGGAGATGACTGCCGGAGCAAAGGCACTTCAGAGGCCACTGTATACAGGCGGCAAGCAGATCTGCGTAAATTTTTCAACTACCTGCACTCAAACAAGATTGCCATTTCTGAGATCTCTTATAAAACAGTAGTTGGATTCTTGGGCACAATTATTACATTAAGCGATGATGCGGTAGAGCACCACAGGCGCACGATAAGCCTTTTCTTGCAGTTCCTGTTTCATAACGGATATGTGAGCGAAGATTATTCCCGCAATATGCCGGCAAAACGATCGTTGCGCAAAAATCCTCTGCCATCTGTGTGGGAACGTGAAGATGTAGATAAGCTGCTATCTGCGGTGGATCGGGCAAATCCTATGGGGAAAAGAGATTATGCAATTCTGCTGCTTGTAACAAAACTTGGACTTCGTGTCGGGGATATCCGTGCGTTGTGCCTTGGGGATATAGATTGGGAGAATAGCAGACTGTCTTTTGTACAATCCAAAACGCAAAAGCGTGTCGATTTGCCGCTGCCTGATGATGTTGGCTGGGCAATCATTGATTACTTAAAATATGGACGGCCCAAAACTGATATACAGAACGTTTTTTTGACAGGGCGGACTCCCATCATGGCTTTTTCAGATACGTCTTCTCTGAGCGGCATCATTGTTCGCTATGCGCAGATGGCAAAGATTAATTTATCCAAGCGCAAGCATGGTATGCACTCGCTGCGGCACACCTTGGCAACGAGACTCATGGAGGAAAACATTCCTATTTCAACCATTGCAAACATTTTAGGCCATACCTCAACCGATACAGTAAAAAAGTATTTGCAGGTCGATGTAACCCATCTTCGAGACTGTGCATTGGATGTGGAGGTATTGCTATGATTGGATTGGCTGAATTTTGCGAAAAGGCTGGATTCCAAAATGCTTTGTCCGAAAGATGCCATGAATATTTGGTGGAAAAGGAAAGTGTCGGGGTGCAGGTTCAGAAACCGATGGGTATGCTGCTCCGCTTTCTGCGAATGTGTCTTGCAAACGGAGAACCATTGGATCATGCCTCCAAAAGCGCGGTTGAGCGCTGGAATGAAAAGGATATCAATGAAAGTCCTCGCAACCATTATTACCGTGCCACAGAGATCCGGCGATTCATGCAGCACTTAGAGAAAACTGGCATAGACGCATATGTTGACAGGGATATCCGAAGGGTTCAATCCAACTTTGTACCATATATTTTTAGCCATAGTGAGATTGTACGCTTATTTGCAGCCGCAGATGGACTTCCATACACACCGATTTCTCCGCAGCGCGTTTATGTGATGAGTTTGCTGTTCCGAATGCTTTATGGCTGCGGTCTGCGGGTTTCAGAAGCATTGAATCTTGTTATTGCGGATGTCAATTTGGAGCAAGGTGTCCTACATATACGAAACAGCAAATTTGGCAAAGAACGCCTGGTTCCAATGTCTGAATCGCTAACATATTGCTGCTCCAAATATGTTTCAAGTGTGGGGCATCATAGAAAAGACGAAACAGCATTTTTTCAGACACCAAAGGGCGAACACTACGTTTCACACACAATTCACTATGCATGGCGGCAGACGCTTCACTATGCAGGGATATCTTACGGTGGGAAAGGAAAAGGTCCGAGAATCCATGACTTACGTCACACTTTCGCGGTTCATTGTTTGCAGAAGTGGGCTGAGGCTGGCGAGGATCTAAATGCTAAACTTCCGTATTTGTCCGCGTACATGGGTCATGTAGGACTCTCCTCGACACAGCAGTATCTGCGTTTGACCGCAGAGGCATTTCCTCATATCGTTTCTGCAATGGAAGCTAATTTTGATGTTTTTCCTGGAAAGCAGGTGGAGTTGTGAGAACTACAGATTTTGCGTCTTTACTCAGCAAATATTTGCTCTCCTACTTACCATGCCAACGCGGAGTCAGTGACAATACACTCGCTTCCTATGAAACAGCTTTTTCCCGTTTGCTTCTGTATTGTGAGGAAGTATGCGGATTGCCTGTTCGCAAAATTACGATTGAGGCCCTGTCACCCGACTTAATTGAGGGATACCTAAACTGGCTTTGTGAGAAACAGGGGAATTCCGCCTCAACACGAAACCAACGATTGTCTGCCATAAAAGCCTTTTTCAAGTTTGTTCGCAGAGAAAATTCGCGCTATATTTACAGCTGTGAGAGAATCCTCCAGATCCCCATGAAAAAATGTCCAACGCCAGTCCTACAGTATCTTTCATATGAGGAAATCAAGGAAATGTTGGAAAAACCAGAGCCTTCTACTGAAAAAGGTTTTCGAGATCTGCTTATACTCTGCTTGCTCTATGATACAGGGGCAAGGGTATCCGAACTGCTGGATCTGACTGTTGGAGACATACACTTTGGACGGTATGCGCGTGTACAACTTACAGGGAAGGGAAACAAATCCAGGGAGGTCCCACTTTCAACAAAAACGGCGGATCTGCTGAAAACTTATGTTCAAAGGCAAAACTTATCCAGCCCAGAAAGACGAACTCAACGGCTACTTTTGAATTCGCAAGGGAAATCTTTTACACGCGCAGGAATTACTTATATTTTGCAAAAGTATGCGCCTGATGGCCACGAAAAAATCACACCGCATATTTTGCGGCATACAAAAGCCATGCACCTTCTTCAATCCGGTGTCAATATCGTCTATATTCGTGATATCTTAGGCCATGTCGACATTAAGACTACGGAAATATATGCTCGTGCTGACACCGAGATGAAGCGAAAGGCATTGGAGCAGGCATATCCAACCCCTGTTCCAGAGACAGGTACATGGCAATCCGACAGCAAACTGATGGATTGGCTGAAATCGCTGAGTCCTTAAATATTATGAAAAGAAATTTGCGGGGACTTCTCTTGTTTACCGGGAGAGTTCCTGCTTCCTTTTCATTTTATATGGATAGCGATAAGCCCGGTCACCTTCAAGATTGGCTAATAAATGGTCACGGGTGTTTTTGAACTCATCGCCGTTCAGACCCAGCCGCACCAGCCAGACCCGGAAGGTGAACAATTCATTGTCACTGCGTGTCTTTCGCATGACGGTGCTGCGCTGGGCAATGGCCTGGGCGGAGATGGCGAGGCACAGGTTCACATAGGCGGCCACCTTCCCGGCATGGAGGGTGGAGTTGAAGCACCGCCATTCCACCGTTCCCCGGTAGAACATGGAGTGGAGGTTCAGGGCATAATATCGGGTCCAGTTATAATGCTCATCGTTGCTGACATCGCCCTCATACCAGATGCTCTCCAGCTGGGTCAGGTTTTTGGTTTCATCCGATGACAGCTTTCTGGCCTCTCTGAGCATGGGTTCCCGTACTTTCTGACACCAGCGATCAACACGGGCCTCGCTGACCTGCAATGCCTTGAACAAAATGTCCTCCTTGGAATACATGATCCCAAGGAGGTTCTTCAGGCTTTGACGGTTGTGGTTGGCCCCATCCACATGGACGTGGATGCCGCAGGAGGAGTTCTCTCTGGCTCCGGCTTTTCTGACACGGCGCACACACTCCTGCAGCTTGGGAAGTTCCGCGTAGGTCAGCTTCGGGGTGACCATCTCCACCTGATAGCGCCTGTCGGTGGTGGATGTGTACTGGCTGCCCACCTTGCGTCGGGCATGTATGCTGCTGTCACTCATCAGCGTCCATACCTTTCCCTCACGATCCGTAACAGACCATTTGTCGTAGGACCCGCCGGTATGGATAGCGGTGGATTCAAAGTATTCCGCCAGGGCGTTCGCCGCCTGCTCACGGGTGATGCCGGACATCTCCACCTCTACGCCGAAGCACTGGTCCTTGATGCCGATCTCACTCATGCCGCATCCGCCTCCCGCAGTTCCT
>CAKTED010000160.1 GCA_934546725.1 uncultured Oscillospiraceae bacterium
ATCTCGCACTCGACTGCGGCTTCATCATATCGTGGTTCGCTTTCCTCGCGATGGACGTCATAGCAAGTCACTTCGGCCCCAAGGCGGCCAACGAAATTTCCGTCATCGCAATGCTGTCCAACCTTGCCGTATGCCTGATCTTCTTCGTCGCCTCAAAGATCCCCGGCGTCTGGGGTGAATCCTACATCCCCGGCAGTGAGGCCGTTATAAATTCAGCGCTGGACGGCACCTTCGGCGGAACGTGGTACGTTCTGGCCGGAAGTTCTCTCGCCTTCATCACCTCGGCGCTTGTGAACAATTTCCTCAACTTTGCCATCGGTCGGGCGTTTCGCCGCAATCCGGACGGCTTCGCAGCATACGCCGCGAGGACGTATTTTTCCACAGCGGTCGGACAGCTTACGGACAACCTCGTTTTTGCGCTGGTCGTGAGCCACACCTTTTTCGGCTGGACGCTTACGCAGTGCTTCGTCTGCGCGCTCACGGGCATGGTGGCCGAGCTGCTCTGCGAGGTGATCTTCTCCTTCTTCGGCTACCGCATCTGTGCAAAATGGAAGCGCCGCGACCTTGGCCGCGATTAGTTCGACTGCCGCGCCGCGCTCAGGGAGGCCAGAGCATGAACATACTTATAAGCGGCACAAGCTGCGGCATCGGCCGCGCCATTGCTCTCGAATTTCTCGCGCACGGTCACCGCGTTACCGGGCTGGACATACTCCCCTCCAGCATTGAGCACGCGGATTACAGGCATTTTCAAACCGACATTCTGAGCGGCGAGCTGCCGGATGTCCCCGATGTGGAGATCCTGATAAACAACGCCGGAGTCCAGGAATCGGGCCGCGATATCGACATAAATCTCAAGGGCACGATCCGCGTTACGGAGCGCTACGCGTTTCACGACGGCATTCGCAGCGTGCTTTTCATCGCATCCTCCAGCGCGCAGACTGGCGCGGAATTTCCCGAATACGCCGCGAGCAAGGGCGGCATGGTGGCATACATGAAAAACGTGGCGCTCCGCGCCGCAAAATACGGCGCGACGGCCAACAGTCTCTCCCCCGGCGGCGTTCTGACGGAGCTGAACCGGCATATCATCGACGACCCCGAGCTTTGGCGGCAGGTCATGGCCGAAACGCTCATTCCGCGCTGGGCCGAACCGGAGGAGATCGCCCGGTGGGCATATTTCGTCACGGTCGTGAACCGTTCCATGACGGCGCAGGACATCCTGATCGACAACGGCGAGGCCGCAAAGTCGAATTTTATATGGTAAGATATGCTTTATTGGCATAAATATTGCAAAAGGGTGGGGCTGAAGCCTCACCCTTTTTGCATGCCCGCCGTCATCTGAGCGCAAACGCCGCTCCCATCATGACAACAGAGTAGCAGATGCTCCATCCGAGAAACCACATATGAATACCTCCTCTCCTTTAAGTCTAATATTAAAATACTATAGTATTTTTACTTTGTCAAGCATTGTGAGACTATTGTATTGTAATAATTGTCTTTTGAGAGGAGTTCATATGCTCGGACAGAGAATACTTGAACTGCGAAGCGCCTGCAGCTGGAGTCAGGTAGAGATCGCCAAACGCCTTGGTGTCACGAAACAGACGGTGTCCAATTGGGAAAACGGAAACATTCAGCCCTCGATCGAAATGCTGATCCGCCTTGCCCGGCTTTTCAACGTTTCCACTGACTATCTGCTCGGTCTTGACGAGCTTCCGCACCTGAATATCGACGGCCTTCCGCCGGAGGTCGCCGCGCATCTTTCCATGCTTATCGACGATTTCAGAAGCAGACCGTAATGCCAGTGATATTTGGAGGATATGGCCGGGCAGTACGAAGTCAGTGGACGCGGAGGCCCCAAATTCTCCGTTATCCTCGCGAAGCGGGGATCCCCTGCGGAGGGACACACGCCCCCTGCCTTCCTGCGCAAAAAGCACTCCCTGTCAACCGCAATGCGGTCGGCAGGGAGTGCAGTTTTTTTATTCGGTTCAGCGTCCGATCAGGCAGTCAGGCGTTACTTACGCAAGGTAAGCCTCATAAGCCTCCTGAACGATCTCGGCGCATCTGTCGATGCCGAAGCTCTTCAGGTCATTAACGTAGCTGTCCCACTCGGTGATGGGTCTGGAGCCGTCGATGAACGCGAAGTAGTTCTCGCTGATGTAGGTGACGATATCGTTGGTGTAGGTATTGCGCTCGTCGAGCTGGTCGTCGGTGTAGGTGATGCCGGTGGGGACATCATACTCGCCGCCGTAATTGTCAACGGACCAGGTGTCCATCATCTGGAGGTAAACCTCTCCGCCGGGATATGCATACATTCTTCTGTGCATATTCAGGCAGGGCTGACGCAGACCATCGCAGGTGTAGAGGACCATGACCCACGCGGCGCCGAGGCCGTCGGGGTTATTGGTAACGAACTCGGTAAGCTGACGCTCGCCCGCCTCGTTGTACTCCCAGGTCACGCCTTCAACGCCCCAGTTGTCAAGCAGAGCGCCGCTGGGGCTCCACTTCCAGTCAAGCCAGGTGCAGATAAGGGGAATATTCTCGCAGGTGGCGCTGACGGAGGCAACGCCCATGTGGAAGTTGTTCAGCTTCTGACCGAACTGAAGGATCTGATCCTCGGTCTGCTTTATACGGGGAGTGGGTCTCCAGAGGGTATCGGGATCGGTGCTGGTAGCCTGCCAGGAGTCGACCTCGCTGGGGCTGAAGATGGCGCAGCCGACCTTACCGGTGCTCAGCTGGGTGGAAAGGGCGGTATTGTCGCCATAGCTTGCATAGTTGGGATCAATGAGGCCTTCGGCGAACCAGTCGTGGATGAGGGCGACGGCGTCGCGGTCATCGTCGGTGCTGAGAGCGTACTGGATCTTGCCGTCGATGAGCTTCGTGCTGGGCAGACCGTACTCGCTGACGAGAACGGAGGTGTTGAAGCCGGAGAAGCTGGAGCCCGCGGTGAGCTCAACGGTCTGATAAATGGTCATGGGCCACTCAACGCCGTTTGCCTTGAACGCGGTGAGCACATCGTGCCACTGATCGAAGGTCTTAACATCGGAGGCCTGGCCAAGGTTCAGCTTGTCCATAATGTCCTGACGGAGCATATATCCGGAGCCGGGGGCAGGATCAACAAGCAGACCCCACATTGCGGGCCAGGTGGTATCGTCCACGCGGCCATACTTGAGAACGTCGATATCATCGCGATCCCAAAGGTTATACAGGTAGTTGGGCATATACTCTCTGTAATCATAGAAGTTGATGAACCAGCCGTCGTCGATCATTCCGCGGGGAGTGCCGGTGTAGAAATAGGAAGCGCCGTCCATGATATCGCGGAGATCGTCGGAAGCAAGCAGAACGGAGAAGTTCTGGCTTCTCGTATCGGAGGAAATTGCCTCATACTCGATGTGTACGCCGGTCTGAGCTTCCTCTTCCTTCATGGTGGGGATCTCCTTGAGACCGCCCTCGGGGATGTACTGAGGAGTCCAGCAGGTGGTCCAGTAGGTGAAGACCTCGTCGGTCGTGCTCAGAGGCAGAGTGTACTCATAGGCCTCGTCGACATAACCGTCCGCATTGAACTCGAACTTGCCCTTTGCGAAGTTATAGGGGGAATCCTCGTCCGTATCGGGAGTGCTCGCGCTTCCACCGTCATCGGTAACGGAAGCATCGGGCGTCTTGCTGTTATCCGGGTTTTTGGTATCGTCGCCGCCGCAGCCCGCGAAGAGCGCGAGGACAAACACCATGGCCAGAATAAGTGCCAGCCGTTTCTTCATTTGTTTCTTTCTCCTTTCAAACTTATGCCTTTTATTAAGCATTATCGCCCTCAAAATTTTAGCGACGTTGTTAATATAAAATATCATTAAATAAATGTCAATAATATTATAGGCCAAATTTGCGAAAAATACAAAAAAATTTTTCCGATTCGGGTTTTTACTGGCTTTTCCGCCAAACAGGTGCAAGTTTTATCTCCATATTTATCCATCTATGCTCTCATTTCCCTTTTTATTCCTTCTGCTTCAGGCATTATGTGTTTTCAATAATTTAATTTTATTTTGGCTAATCGCTCTTATATCTTCGGCGTATGTTGCATTTTTTATATTTTTGTTTGCATTTGATTTTAACGTTTATGTAGAACACGTTCCAGTGAAAATACTTATTTTTCTGATTTATATGTTTTGTATAAAACATTTCTTACGGTTTTCCGTGCAAAAAGGCTCCCCTCCGCGAGCCTCATGGGTCCGCAGAGGGGAGCCGGTGCATTTATTCGCTTTTTGCCGTCTTAACGCTTATGCGATATAAGCCTCATAGGCCTCCTGAACGATCTCGGCGCATCTGTCAATGCCGAATTCCTTCAGGTCGCTGACGTAATTATCCCACTCGCTGATGGGCTTGGAGCCGTCGATGAATGCGA
>CAKTED010000161.1 GCA_934546725.1 uncultured Oscillospiraceae bacterium
CCTTAAGGCCGGTGCCGCCTGGCAGTGTATGATAAAAGTTTAATATGCTTTTGCACAAATTTCAAGACAAAATGAGAAAACGGTGGTACAATAAAAATATGAGGAGGTGCGCGGATGGCGGAGCTTCACGGTGGGATAAGATTCATAAAGGGAATAGGCGAGCAGCGGGCAAAGAGCCTTGAAAAGCTTGGCATATATACATTATACGACCTCGTTTCGTACTTTCCACGTGATTATGAGGACAGAAGCCGCAGGATCAGTCTGTCTCAGACCGTGGACGGAGAGTATGCCTGTGTTGAGGCCTGCGTGAGCACGGAGCCGCAAAAGCACCTTATCCGGCGCGGAATGGAGCTTTTGAAGTTTGACATAACGGACGGCAGCGCGGTATGCGGTGTGACCTTCTTCAACCAGGGCTACCTGAAGGGGAGCATACATCGCGGAGACGAGCTTTCGCTCTACGGAAAATTTGCGCGCGCGGGAAATTTCATTACGCTGACAAACCCGGTGTTTGAAAGGCCGGGGGCCGGAAACGAGATGCTTGGCCGTATCGTGCCCGTGTACCGGCTGACCGCGGGAGTTTCGCAGAAAATTCTGACGCGCGCCATACGCCAGGGGCTGGAAGCGATAAGCGGCGGCCTGCCGGAGATACTTCCGGCAGAGGTGCGGAGAAAATACGGACTTATCGACGTTGTATCGGCGTATAATCTTATCCACTGTCCGGAAACCTGGCAGGATGTCGCGCAGGCGAGGACGCGGCTGACCTTTGAGGAGCTCTTCGTTTTGTCCTGCGCTCTGCAAAAGAGAAAATATTCCGCCCACAGGGCTGCCGGACAGCGGTTCATAATGCGGTCTGCCGGGGAGTTTTTTGCGGGTCTGCCGTTTGCGCCCACAGATGCGCAGAAGCGCGTGGTATCCGAGGCTTTTGCGGATATGTGCTCGGGAAGCGTGATGAACAGACTTGTTCAGGGCGACGTTGGCTCCGGTAAAACGGCGGTGGCGGCCGCCTGCTTCTGGCTGGCGGCGGGCTCAGGGTACCAGTCCGCGTTCATGGCTCCGACCGAAATACTGGCCGAGCAGCATTTTGCGACGCTGTCGGGGCTTCTTGAACCATTTGGAATACGCTGCCTGCTGCTTACGGGCAGCATGAGCAAAAAAAGAAAGGCGGATGCATACGAGCTTATGGCGCTCGGAATGGCGGACGTTGTTATCGGCACGCACGCGCTGCTGTCCGAAGGCGTCAGCTTTAAGCGGCTCGGGCTGGTCGTAACTGATGAACAGCACCGCTTTGGAGTTGAACAGCGCAGCAGACTTTCACAGAAGGGCGAAAATCCGCACGTGCTCGTCATGTCAGCCACGCCTATTCCGCGAACGCTTGCGCTGATCCTTTACGGCGATCTTGACGTATCCGTTATCGACCAGCTCCCGCCGGGGCGGCAGAAGATAGATACCTTTGCCGTAGGCGAGAATATGCGGGAGCGCATAAACAGATTCATCGCGCGGCTTGTGGGCGAGGGCAGGCAGGTCTATATAATATGCCCCGCGATAGACGAAAACGAGGCGACAAACTGCGCGGCAGTGGAAACATATTATAAAAACCTCAGCGAAAAGGTTTTTCCCGAGCTGCGCATTGCCTGTCTGCACGGACGGATGAAGGATGCCGAAAAGGAAGAGATCATGCGCGCGTTTAAAAACGGGGAAACAGATGTGCTGGTGTCAACCACCGTGATAGAGGTTGGGGTGGACGTTCCGAATGCCGCGCTTATAGTCATAGAAAACGCCGACCGCTTCGGTATGAGTCAGCTGCATCAGCTGCGCGGAAGGGTAGGGCGCGGGGAGCATAAATCCTACTGCGTGCTCTTCAATCAGTCAAAAAATCCGGAGAGCGCGGAACGCCTGCGGGCGATGTGCAAGCTGAGCGACGGCTTCAAAATCGCCGAAACGGACCTTGCCATGCGCGGGCCGGGCGACTTCTTCGGAATCAGGCAGAGCGGCCTTCCGCCGATGAAGCTGGCGGAGCTCAACTGCGATACGAGAACGCTGTACGCCGCGCAGGAGGAGGCAAAGCGCCTTTTTGAGGCTGATCCCGAGCTGAAGCTTCCGCAAAACAGAGCGCTTGCGGAAAAAATAGCAAAATTTGATGATGTTCAATTGAACTGAAAAAGCTCCCTGTGCAGACCATTCATCGTGCTGCACAGGGAGCTTTTTGTCAGTTGTCGGTGGTTTGCTGCGGCTCAGTGGAAGCGGCGGCTTTAATGTCGCTCTTCTTGCGGAGGATCAGCTTGTCAACGATTTTTGATTTGCCGTTATGGCGGACATAGAAAAAGCCGATAACGGAAAAAACCGTCGCGCCGATAAAGTTTACGAAAAGGTCCTGCATGGTGTCGTAAAGACCGATATCTATATAGCCGTTGAAGGTCATTCCGTTGAGAGTGAGGGAATCGACGGTTATGGTCTCGGCGACATTATGCCCGGTGGGGTTGAGCAGGACCGAGCTTACGGTATTGATTATTGTGTCCTTCTGCATGTCGGTGTGGAAAACATAATCCATGAAAAACTCGAAAAATTCCCAAAGCACGCCTATGGTCATTGAAAAGCAGAATGCCGAGACGGCGGCGAAGAGCGGGGAAAGGGAGAGGGCAAAGCGGTCGCTGCCATTGAGAATATTGATGAGCGCCAGCCCGATGGCCGCACAGAGAAAGCCGTTTATCGTGTGCAGCATGGTATCCCAATACGGAAAGGTGAGATAATATTCGCGCAGCTCTCCGAGTATTTCGGCAGAGAAGATGAAGAGCAGAATAACGATCTCAAGGAAATCAGGAACGTCGATCTTTATCTTTTTTTCCACGAAGCTGGGGATCATGAACAGCACGAGCGTAAGGACGCAGAGAAAGACGTTATTGTAGTTCCTGTTAAATATCTCCGGGATCATTATGCCGATAACGGTGAGTCTTATCACGATGTAGAAGGCAAAAAGCACCTTGTGCTCCCTGATATCCGCCTTAAGCTCCTGACGGCGCAGCCGCCTTTTCTCTTTCTTATCCATAATACCGCCTTGTAAATTTAAATAAGCTTGTTTCCGATGTCCTTCCTGTAATGCATGTTTTCAAAGGATATGCATTTAACCCCGTCGTATGCACGGCTGATCGCGGATGCAAGCTCAGCTCCGCGGGCGGTAACGCCCAAAACCCTGCCGCCGGAGGTGTAATATTTACCGTCTCGCTTTTCCGTACCGGCATGAAAAACGCTTATGTCTGACGGTACGGAATCGAGACCGTGTATTTCGTAACCTTTTTTGTAAGCTACGGGGTAGCCGTCGCTTGCAAGGACAACGCAGCAGGCTGCACCGGGCTTCCAGCGAATATCGAGTTTGTCGAGAGTTTCGTTTACGACAGCTTCAAATATGTCCATGAGATCTGTTTCGAGCATTGAAAGAATGGGCTGGGTTTCAGGGTCGCCGAAGCGGGCGTTATATTCCACGACCTTCGGGCCATTGGGAGTGAGCATGAGGCCGAAGTAGAGAACGCCCTTGAATATACGTCCCTCGGCGTTCATGGCATCAACGGTCGGGCGGAATATTTTTTTCATGCACTCATCCGCGATCTCTGCGGTGTAGTTCGGTGTGGGGCATACCGCGCCCATACCGCCGGTATTGGGACCCTCGTCGTTATCAAAGGCGCGCTTGTGGTCCTGCGAGGAAAGCATCGGGGAAATGGTTTTGCCGTCCGTAAAGCAGAGGACGGTGACCTCGGGACCGGTCATGAATTCTTCAATGACGACGCGTGAGCCGGAGGCGCCGAACTTGCCGTCCTGCATCATTTCGCGGACGGCGGTTTTTGCCTCGTCTACGCTGGCGGCGACGACAACGCCCTTGCCGAGCGCGAGGCCGTCCGCCTTGACGACGATGGGCGCGCCCTTTTCGTCGATATATGCCAGAGCCTCGGCCATATCGTCAAACGTGCGGTATTCCGCGGTGGGAATGCCGTATTTCTGCATGAGATTTTTTGAAAAAACCTTGCTGCTTTCGATGATGGCTGCGTTCTGACGCGGACCGAAGGCAGGAATACCGGCCTTTTCAAAGGCGTCCACCATGCCGAGAGCGAGCGGATCGTCCGGCGCTACTACGACAAAGTCTACCCCAAGCTCCTTAACGGTCCTGAGCATGCCGTCAATATCGGTCGCCTTGACCGGTACGCATTCGGCCAGGTCGGAAATTCCGCCGTTGCCGGGAGCGCAGTAAAGCTTATCGACTCTCGGACTTTTTGCAAGTGCCGTACATATGGCGTGTTCGCGGCCGCCTCCGCCGACAACGAGAACATTCATGTCTGTACCCTCCCAGTATCAGTGATGGAAAAGACGAATGCCGGTGAAAGCCATGGCAATGCCGTA
>CAKTED010000162.1 GCA_934546725.1 uncultured Oscillospiraceae bacterium
GCAAATTGCTATACCCCCTGTTTTTACTGACGCTTTTTCGAGCATATATGTACAAAATCATTATAAAGCCGCTATCAAAAAGTATGGTCAACATTACCATATGCCCGTTTTGCCGCTTTTATTATGGCATTTTGCACAGCTGCGCCGCCTGCATTTCAGGTAATATTTCCCTGCCGCGCGTACTAAATATCTGATGGCAGCATTCTGATCCACCGGAGGTTTGGCGGCATGAACAACAAAAAGCTTTTGAAAAACACCGTTCTGCTCACGGCATTTTCCGTCATAATGCGTATAATCGGTCTCGGCTTTCAGGTATACATATCAAATTCCGTCGGCGCTGCGGGCATCGGGCTGTATCAGCTTGTAATGTCCGTGCACGCTCTGGCAATAACCGTGGCCACGTCCGGCGTCCGCTTTGCCGTCACGCGCATCATAGCCGAGATTCTGGGCCGCAGGCGTCCCGGCGACGTCCGGCGCGCGGTCCTCTGCTGCTTTGCCTACGCCGCGTTTTTCGGCACGCTGGCGTTCACCCTCGTTTTTTTCAACTCTTCCTTTCTCGCCGCGCACTGGGCGGGCGACATACGCGCCGCCGAACCGATACGCATACTTTCCTGCGGCCTCATATTCATCTCGCTTACCACCGTTATCGGAGGATACTTCACGGCCGTCGGCCGCGTTGGCAGGGCCGCGCTCATTCAGCTTTTTGAGCAGCTCGTAATGATCTGCTGCACGCTCTGGCTTCTTCCCCGCAGCGGCGGAGGCATGACGCAGAGCTGCTGCGCCCTGGCAAGGGCCTCCGTCATATCCGACGCCGCCGTTTTTCTGATAAGCATATCCGTCTTCGCGCTCGACGTCCGGCGCTACGGCAGGGCTCGCGGCGGGCAGAGCTGTCTTTCGCGCCTTGTGAGCATATCGCTCCCGCTCGCCGCAAGCGCATACGCGCGGACGGCGCTAAGTACATTACAGCATATGCTCACGCCCGCCGGTCTGCGAAAGTCCGGCGCTACGGCGGACGAGGCGCTTGCAGTTTACGGTTCCATCCACGGCATGGTATTTCCCGTGATAGCCTTCCCCTCCGCGCTTTTTGCCTCGATAGCGGAGCTGATGATACCCGAGCTTACGGAATACCAGGTCTCGGGGCGGCACGAAAAGGCCGCCGAGACCGTAAACGGCGTTCTCCGCCTTTGCCTTTCCTTTTCCGTCTGCTGCGCAGTGATACTTTTTTTCTTCGGAAGGGACATCGGCAGCGCGCTGTACCGGCAGTCTCAGGCCGGGGAATACATCCGCCTCCTCTCCCCGCTCGTTATTATAATGTATATGGACACCGTAACGGACGGCATGCTAAAGGGTCTCGGCCAGCAGCTCTGGTCGATGGGCATAAACATCGCCGACGCGGCAATAAGCCTCGCCATGGTCTTTTTCCTGCTGCCGCTGTACGCCATACGGGCGTACATATTCATAATTTTCTTCAGCGAATGCTTCAATTTTGCGCTCAGCATATACCGCCTTTCACGGCTCGTCCATATCTCGCTGACGGCGGGCGATATTCTCCGTCCGCTGCTCTGCGCGCTCTGCGCCGTAAATCTTTCGTCTCTCGCCCTGCGGCTGCTTCGGCTCGGCCCGACGCGCCCGGCTCTTTTCTGCGCCGTGCTCCTCTCCGCGCTCATCTGCCTTATCCTGCTGCGCCTTCTCCTTCCGAAGGCTCCCGTTCCGCGCATATCCGGGAAATAAGCTGTGACATTCCCGCCGTACTGTGGTATAATAATATAATGTAACAACAATTCACCGCCTGCTGAGGCTGAACGGAGACAAATATGAAACTGATGGTCATTGACGGCAACAGCATACTCAACCGCGCCTATTACGGCATTCGCCTGCTTTCCACGGCCTCCGGGCTGTACACAAACGCTATATACGGCTTTCTGAACATTCTTCACAAGCTGCTCGGAGACGACCGGCCCGATGCGCTCTGCGTCACCTTCGACCTGAAGGCCCCCACCTTTCGGCACAGTATGTTCGACGGCTACAAGGCCTCGCGCAAGGGCATGCCGGATGAGCTCGCCATGCAGGTCCCGTACATCAAGTCCGTGCTCGACGCCATGAATATCCCCCGCTACGAGCTTGAGGGCTACGAGGCCGACGATCTCATAGGCACCATATCGCAGAAATGCGCCGACGCGGGCTGGAGCTGCCTTGCCGTTACGGGAGACAGGGACAGTCTCCAGCTCATAAGCGACTCAACGCACGTCAAGCTCGTGACCTCAAAGGCCGGGAAAAATGAATATATCGAATACGACCCCGCCGTCTTCATGGAAAAATACGGCTTTGAGCCCATCCATCTCGTTGATCTCAAGGCCCTTATGGGCGACAGCTCCGACTGCATCCCCGGCGTTCCGGGCATAGGCGAAAAAACGGCCTCGGAGCTCGTCCGCAGCTACCGCACGCTCGGCGCCGTTTATTCCGCCGCCGAAAGCGGCGAGCTGCGCCCCGCCGTAACGAAAAAGCTCGAGGCGGGCCGCGACAGCGCCGAAATGTCCTATACCCTCGCACGGATAATCCGCGACGCCCCTCTTGATTTTTCACCCGAGGACAATCTTATAAAGCCCGTAAATAACGACGATCTCTACAAGCTTTTCACAGAGCTTGAGTTTTCAAAGCTCATGGACAGGTTTTCGCTCCACGCGCCGGACGGCGCGGCCTCCGCAGCCGCCGCGGAGCTGAGCTTTGACTGCTCCGCGATACCTTCCGCCGGGGAGCTCGAAGCCGCGCTTTCCTCCGTCGACTATCCCGTTTTCATCGGCTGTTCCGAGGGACTTGACGACGTTGCCTTCGGCAGCGGCGGAAAATTTTTCATCATATCGCGCGGCAATTACGGCGGCGATTATTTTTCCGCGCTGGAAAGGATCTTTGCCCTCGGCGAAAAGGTCGGCAGCAACATCAAGGATACGCAGAGGCTCCTCATGGAGCGCGGCCTTCCCTGCTCCGGCTGGAGCTTTGACGTTTCGCTCGCGGCATATCTGCTGAGCCCGACGGATAACGACTATTCCGTCGAGCGCCTTGCTTCGTTCTACTGCGGCATACTGCTTTCCGGCGGGGAGGAAAACGCGCAGCTTTCGCTGCTTGACGAAGCTCCCGCCTCCGCCGACCGCTGCGCAGCCGAGGCCGCCGCCATTGAAAGGCTCTACCCCATACTGCGGCAGAAAATAACCGACCTCGGCATGGACAGGCTCCTTTACGACATGGAGCTGCCGCTCTGCCCCGTCCTTGCGGAAATGGAAAAGCTCGGCTGTCTCGTCGACCGCGCCGCTCTCATCGAATACGGCAGGCAGCTTGCCGCAAACATCGACGTGTTTGAAAACGACATTTACACTCTCGCGGGCGAAAAATTCAACATAAACTCCTCCAAACAGCTCGGAACCGTACTTTTTGAAAGGCTTGGTCTGCCGCCCGTCAGCAAAACGAAGAGCGGCTATTCCACAAACATCGAGGTCCTCGAAAAGCTTGCGGGTAAGCACCCGATAATTGAGGATATCATAAATTTCCGCCAGCTCAGCAAGCTGAAATCCACCTATGCCGACGGGCTACTCAAGGAGATAGCGCCGGACGGACGCATCCATACGCGCTTTCACATGACCGTTACGGCAACGGGCCGCCTTTCCTCCACGGAGCCGAATCTTCAGAACATCCCCGTGCGCACGCCACTCGGAGAGGAGTTCAGAAAGATGTTCATCGCGCCGCCGGGCTGCCGACTTATAGATGCCGACTATTCGCAGATAGAGCTGCGGCTTCTGGCGCATATTTCCGGCGACAGGACCATGATCGAGTCCTTTGAAAACGGCTATGACATTCATCGCGCAACGGCGGCGCAGGTCTTCGGCGTAGCGCCCGGGGAGGTCACGCCGCTTCAGCGCAGCCGAGCCAAGGCGGTAAATTTCGGCATAGTCTACGGCATATCGGACTTTTCGCTTGCGCAGGATATAAAGGTCTCGCGCTCCGAGGCAAAGCAGTATATCGACAGCTACCTTGCCACATACAGCGGCATACGGCAGTATATGTCCGACATCGTTGAAAAGGCGCGCGAGGACGGCTATGTTTCCACCCTTTTCGGCCGCAGGCGCTATCTTCCGGAGCTGAAATCGAAAAATTTCAATCTCCGCTCCTTCGCCGAACGCGTCGCGCTTAACATGCCCATTCAGGGTACGGCGGCGGACATCATCAAGCTGGCCATGGTAAACGTTTCGCGGCGCTTTGAGCGCGAGGGAATGCAGGCGCGGCTCATTCTCCAGATACACGACGAGCTGATAGTCCAGTGTCCGGAGGACGAGGCCATACGCGCCAGGGATATTCTGACGGAGGAGATGGAAAACG
>CAKTED010000163.1 GCA_934546725.1 uncultured Oscillospiraceae bacterium
GTCGCGGGGATGACTATCGCGCCCATCTTGTGCAGCGCGAGGATGGAGAACCAGAACTGATAGTGCCGCTTAAGGACGAGCATGACGCGGTCGCCCTTCTGTATGCCGAGAGACTCGAAGTAGTTCGCCGTCATGGCGGAATATTTCTTCAGGTCGGCAAAGGTGAAGGCGTGCTCCTGCTTGTCGCCGCCGACCCACATCATGGCCATCTTGTTCGGACACTTGGAGGCCAGCCTGTCCACGCAGTCGAAGGCGAAGTTGAAGCGCTCGGTGTTCTTGAAGCGGATGTCCTGCAAAACGCCGTTCTCGTCCACGTCCGTCTCGATGAACTCGTCCGCGACGGTGGATTTCTTCAGCTGGGTCATGACCTCCTCGGTGGGCGCCCTGTCCAGCTTGAAGGTAAAGTCGTTCTCTCTGGCCTTGAGGACGATGGCGTAAACCTCGCAGGGCTTGCCGTCGAGCGCCTTGAGAGCGTGTGGCGCGGAGCTGTTGTAGTAGATCGTATCGCCCTCGGTGAGGATCTCCACGCGCTCGTTTATCTGGATCATCAGCTTGCCCTTGATGACGATGTCCACCTCCTGCCCGGCGTGGGAGGAAAAGACCATCTCGCTGCCCGGCTCATAGGGGATCTTTACCCAGAATGGCTCGGCGGACTTGTTTTTGAAGGAGGGGGCAAGATCGTGATAGATGAAGCCCGTGCGGCGGGCAAGCGGCAGTCCCTCGCCCTTGCGGGTAACGGTGTAGAGCGAAAGGTTGGGGCTGCTGCCCTCGAGCAGGTCCTTTATCTCAACGCCGAACGCGTGCGCGCACTTGTAAATGAACGTGAAGCCAAAGTCGGTCTCGCCGCGCTCAAGAACGCGGTATTCGTCCTCCGTGACCTCTGTTTTTTCCGCCATCTGCGCCTCGGTAAAGCCCGATATCTCGCGCAGCTCCTTTATTCTGGCGGCTACTTCCTTCAGCTGATTTTCCATTTTTTACAAACTCCCTTCAATGTGTCTCCATGTGTCTCTGGGGTTTTCCTGCTTTATCCGGGCAACAAAAAAATCCGCCCCAAGCTCTTGCTTGAGACGGATAATTATCCGCGGTACCACTCAAATTGCGCCACAGGGCGCCACTCATTGCAGGTTCAGTCAAACCCTTCGCCGTAACGTCGCGATCTCACGGGGGACGCCTCATGATGGTATCTTCGGATCCCCGGCTCGGAAGTGATGTGCATCAGGCAGCTTCATTATTGGCTCGCAGCAACCGCCAACTCTCTGAAAACTCGTCCGCCATGCCGTCTTCGTCTCAGCCTTTGTCGTTATGTGCTTTTGTTGTTTCCAATTAAAGCACAGCGTGCGGCGTTTGTCAACAGCGTTTTTTCCGTCATTTTGCACTAATTTTCGTCGCCATTTCCCGCGTTTACCGGCACACTCAGCCGCGTCCGCAGACCCCGCGTCCGCAGACCCCGTGGACGCGGAAACTCAAAATTTCCGTCATTCAGAGGCCGCAGGCCGTGGAATCCCCTATGGAGGGGCAACGCACCCCAACCGTGGACGCGGAAACCCTCGTCCTCCTCCGTCATCCTCGCGCAGCGGGGATCCCCCAATCAGGGGCAGCGCAGTGCGTCACCGTGGACGCGGAGTCTTACCATTTCCGTCATTCAGAGGCCACGCAGTGGCCGTGGAATCCCCAACTCAGGGGCAGCGCAGTACGCCGCCGTTCCCCTCAGTGCTTTTTGTACAATATCCTCACGGAGTTGAGCACGCAGAGGAGGGCAACGCCGGAGTCGGCAAAAACGGCCGCCCACATGGAGGCGTGACCCGTAAGCCCCAGGAGCATGACCGCGAGCTTTATCGCCAGGGCAAAACCAACGTTGAAATACGAGGTATTGGCCGCGCTGCGGGCAATGCTCATCGACTGCGGGATGGCGTCCATGCTCGAGGTCATGAACACAACGTCCGCCGCCTCAATGGCGGCGTCGGCTCCGCTGCCCATGGCCGCGCCCACGTCCGCGCCCGCGAGAACGGGCGCATCGTTGATCCCGTCGCCGACGAACATAACGGGGCCGTACCTCTCTCTGAGCCTCTGCATCTCCTCAAGCTTGTTCTGCGGCAGCAGGCGGGCGCGAACGTCGTCTATCCCCGTCTCTGCGGCAACGGCGCGGGCGCTTTTCTCCGTGTCGCCCGTGAGCATAACGGCGGCGGCGCCCCGGCGCTTTATCTCGGCTATGGCGCCCTTTGCCTCCGGCTTTATCACATCGGAGATTACGAGGCAGCCCGCAAACGCGCCGTTCACCGCGCAGAGCACCTCCGTGCCGCCCTCGCCGTCGCTTATATCCGGCACGGCGACGGAGAATTTTTCAAGCAGGCGGCGATTGCCGCAGAGTACGGTCTTATCACCGCAGACGGCTCTTATGCCAAAGCCCGCCAGCTCCTCGATATTCTCCGGCGCGGCCACGCTTATGCCGCGCTCCCTCGCGGCGGCGGCGATGCTTGCGGCCACGGGGTGCGTGGAGCTGCTTTCGGCGGCGGCGCAGAGAGCAAGCAGCTCATCCTCAGTCATATCGCCCGCCGGTACGACGCCGCGCACCTCAAAAGTGCCCTTCGTTATCGTGCCGGTCTTATCCATGACGACGGCGCGAACGTTCTTCAGCGCCTCGATGGAAGCGCCGCCCTTGAAGAGAATGCCGCGCTTCGAGCCCGCGCCGATGCCGGCAAAGAATGCCAGCGGCACGCTCAGCACGAGCGCGCAGGGGCAGCTCATTACAAGGAAGCTCAGCGCGGTGTATATCCACCTCTGCCAGCCGCCGCCGGAAACGAGGGGCGGGACGATGGCCGTTATGAGCGCGATGAGCACCACGGCGGGGGTGTAAACGCGGGAAAAGCGCGTTATGAAGCGGTCTATCCTCGGCTTGCTCGCGGCGGCGTTCTCCACGCTGTCCAGAATCTTCGTCACCATGGATTCCTCAAGCTGGCGCTCAACGCGCAGCGTGAGGCGGCCGGAAAGGTTCACGCAGCCGGAGGTTATCTCGTCGCCGTAGCCAACGGCCACGGGCACCGGCTCGCCCGTTATGGCGGAGGTGTCAAGGCGGCTCGTGCCGTCGATTATAACGCCGTCGAGCGGGATCCTGTCGCCGGGGCGGACAAGCAGCACGTCGCCCACCTGCGCGTCGGCGGCCGGAATAACGGTAACGTCCTCGCCGATGAGGAGATTCACGGTCTCGGGGCGCAGGTCAACCGCCTCCATGATCTGGCCGCGGCTCTTTTCCACGGCCTTATCCTCAAAATATTCGCCAACGCGGAAAAACAGCATTACGCCCACGGCCTCCGGACAGCTTCCGATGGCGAAGGCGCCGAGTGTGGCAAGGCTCATGAGGAAGTTTTCGTCAAAAACGCGGCCGTGAAGGAGGTTTTTACCCGCCGTGAGCAGAATTTTGCCGCCGAGCAGCAGGTAGGCTGCGATGTATACCGCGAGGTAAACGGGCAGCGGCGCGCCGAGAAGCTCGCTTATCTTTCCGGCGGCGAAGAGCGCCGCGCCGGCGATCAGCTGCACGAGCGCGCCCCTGCCGTCAAGAAAGCGGAGCTTTTTTTCCTCGGTTTCCGCCGCCGGGTCGAGCTGCATGCTCTCCGAGCGGCCCTGCGCGGAGTCGTGCGCCACAAGGCGCACATCAGGCTCTATGGACGTGCATGTTTTCAGCAGCTCCGGCTCCAGGCGCTCGGGGCTCGGCGCCGTCACGCGCAGCTGCTTTGTGGCAAAAGTTATGTCCGCGCTGATAACGCCGGGCAGCTCGCTTATTTTCCGCTCCATCTTTGCCGCGCAGTTCGCGCAGCCGAGGTTTTCGAGGATATAGGTTTTGCTGCGCACCGCGCCGGGCATGTGTCCGCGCAGCACCACCTTCACGTCCGGCTCAACGGAGGCGCAGATGCGGCGGATTTCGGGGAGAAGCTTTTCGTGATCCTCGGCGGAAAGGCGCAGCTGCTTCGTGGCAAAGGTTATGGTCGCGTAGCGAACGCCCGGCAGCTCGCGGATCATGCGCTCCATCTTCGCCGCGCAGTTGGCGCAGCCGAGGTTTTCAAGGATGTAAACGCGCTTCATCACGTCCGCGTCCGGCATGCGGCAGGTGCAGTTCGCCAGGCTCTCGCCGCATACGTCGCAGTAATCCTCGTGCGGATAGCAGAGCTCGCAGCGGCAGTTCGCCGGATGACCGGGAACGTGGTGATGGTGTACCGGCACGCTGTCGTTCGGCTCGTGGTCAGGCTCCTGCCCGGCCTGCTCCCGGCAGTGCTCCCGACACGCGCAGTCGTCATCATGATGGTGATGGTGGTGCACGTGGTGTCCGTGGCAGCCGCAGCCGCAGTCGTCGTCTTCGTCGTGCTCGTGGT
>CAKTED010000164.1 GCA_934546725.1 uncultured Oscillospiraceae bacterium
GCCGAGCTGGTATCTGGGCAAAAATCCGCGCGGGCGGGTGATACTTGCCAGCTACAACGAAAACAGCGCGCAGCGCTTCTGCCGCAGAAACAGGGAAAAGCTCATGCGCTTTGGGAAAACCGTTTTCGGCATAAGGCCGGGGAGCGTGAACCGGGCGACGGAATTTGAGCTTGAAAACGGCGTGGGGCGGCTTATATCGCGCGGCATGCTCAGCGGCATTACCGGAAACCCGGCGGAGCTGATAATCATTGACGACCCGATAAAGAACCGGCAGGAGGCGGACAGCGCGGCCTACCGCGAAAAGCTTTGGGAGGAATGGCAGAGCAGCTTGAAATCGCGCCTGGCGGCGGGGGCGAAGGTGATAATCATCATGACCCCCTGGCACGAGGATGATCTTGCCGCGCGGATACTGAAGAGCGAAAAGAACGCGCGGCTGTTGCGGCTGCCGGTGGAGGCGGAGGAGGGCGACCCGATGGGGCGAAGGCCGGGACAGGCGCTCTGCCCCGAGCTTGGAAAGGATGAGCGATGGCTTGAGCAGTTTCGAGAGAGCTACATTTCCGACGCTCGCGGCGGGGCGAGGGCATGGCGGGCGCTTTACATGTGCTCGCCGCGTGCCGAGGAGGGCAACCTTGTAAAGCGCGAATGGTGGCGGCGTTATCCGCCGGAGGATAAGGGCGGCTTTTACGGGGAGCTTATCAGCGTGGACGCGGCGTTCAAGAGCGGCGACGGCTGCGACTTCGTTGCCATAACCGTCTGGGGCAGGCGCGGGGCGGACTTTTATCTGCGCTACTGCCTGAACCGGAGACTGGATTTTCCCGAAACGCTCGCGGCCATACGCAGCGTGCGGGGGATATTTCCCGGCGCGGGGCGGATACTTATTGAGGACAAGGCCAACGGCTCGGCGATAATTCAGGTGCTGGGGCGGGAGCTGAGCGGAGTTATCCCCGTTCAGCCGCGCGGAGGCAAGACCGCGCGCGTTGCCGCCGTTTCCCCGGCTATTGAGAGCGGACACGTTTTTGTACCCGAGGGCGAGAGCTGGGCGGAGGAATTTCTTGACCAGTGGACGGCGTTCCCCACGGCGGGGCATGACGACATGGTGGACAGCGCCTCGCAGGCGCTGGCGTACATGCTGCAAAGCCAGTGCGGGCTGCCGCTGTGCTCCGGCGGCGACGGGGAGGCCTTCGGCGCGGAGCTTTACGACGTTTACGGCTGAGCTGGCCGGGGGGTGGGGCTCGACGGAGGACATCATTAAGAGGGAGACAAAGGCGGGACGGGGTGCGGCGCCCCTGAATGGGGGATTCCACGGGCGAAGCGCGAGAATGACAGCAGATTTTTTAGCACCTGTGTCGTTAGCGTGGAGGAACCAACGGGGGGATTCCACGGGTTGCTTTGCAGCCCTCTGAATGACGGAGAGCTTGGGTTTTCGCGTCCACGGTGTGGGGGACGTTAGCATGGTGGAACCAACCGGGGGATTCCCGCGCGAAGCGCGAGAATGACAGCAGAATTTTGAGAATGCGTGTCGTTAGCGTGGAGGAACCAACGGGGGGATTCTTCGCCTGCTTGCGCAGGCTCTGAATGACAGCAGAATTGGGGGGAGGTGAGAGGATGGCTTATATTGCGATGGCGGCGGCGTTTCTGCTTGGCTTTGGCGCGGGGGCGCTGCTTTTTCGGCGCGGGAGCGGCGAAGGGCTGGAACGGAGAGCGGCGGCTTATGAGGCCGGGGAGAAGGAGGCCTTTGACCTGCTTCTGGGCTACAACGCGGACATTGCCTACGGCGTGAAGCAGATGGAGGATTGATGTGAGCGGGGGCGGAGCGGCCATTGGTGACGGGGTGCGGCGCCCCTGACGGGGGGATTCCACGGGCTGCTTTACAGCCCTCTGAATGACGGAGAGCTTGGGTTTTCGCGTCCACTGTGTGGGGGACGTTACCTGTACAAACCATCCGGGGGATTGCGTCGTCGCAAAGTCCGCAGGGCTCCGCTTCCGCCTCACGGCGAAAGCTACGTTCGCTCCCTTGCTCCTCCTTTTCGGACGCGATCCGCTTCGCTGGGTTCGCGTCCGAGACGGGGGGGGAGGTGTCGCCTGCGGCTCCCTCTGAATGATAGCAGAATTTGGGGGATCCCCGCTGCGCGAGAATGACGGTGGGAGGACGGGGACTTCTGCGTCCACGGTGTGGGAGCTGAAGACGTGCATATTTTATATTTTAACGAAGGGAGAGGAGAGCTTCTTGAGCGGGAGAAACAGCATCACGAAGGCATGGGAATGCTACGAGCGCGGGCGGGAATACAACAACCGGCTGAGCCCGAATCTTTACAGGCTGGTGGACACAAATCTTGAATTTTTTGCAGGCAACCAGTGGGTGAACATGCCGGACACACCGGCGATGAACCGCCTGCCGAAGCCGGTTTTCAACATAATCAAGCGCGTGACGAGCCTTTTCGTCGCGTCGCTGACCTCAAGCGCGGTATCGATAAGCTTTGAGCCGCTGTCCTACCGGGACGGGGACGAGGCGGCGCGCTTTGCGGGAGCGGAGGTGGCGAACCTTCTGGAGAAATTCAAGATGGACTACCGCGTTCGCGAGGCGCTTTTTGACGGCGCGCAGACAGGCGATTACTGCGCTCATTTTTACTGGGATGCCGCCGCGCTGCCCTACGGAGGAGCCTTCGGCGAATACAGGGGCGAGATACGCATGGAGCTTGTGGACGGCGTGAACGTCATGTTCGGCAACCCGAACACGCCGGACGTGGAGAGCCAGCCATACATACTCATAATCGGACGCGAGAGCGTTGAGAAGCTGAGGAGCGAGGCTGCGTCCGCGCGCGGGATCACGGCGGACGGGGAATACGGCTTTCAGGCCGGGCAGGGAGGGCGCATCGAGCTTTCCTCCGCCTCGGACGAGGACGGAAAGGCGCTTTACTGCTACCTTTACACAAAAAAACGAGGGGAGCAGGGCGAGACCGTACACGTTACGAAGGCCACGCGCGACTGCGTCATATTCGAGGATCGCGACACCGGGCTGAGCCGCTACCCCATCGCCTGGGGAAACTGGGAAAAGCAGAAGAACCAGTATCACGGCCGGGCACTCGTGACGGGGATAATCCCGAACCAGATATTCATAAACACGATGTTTGCCATGGTCATGCGGCATTTGCAGCTTTCGGGCTTTCCGAAGACGGTATACAACGCTGACCTCATAAGCTCGTGGAGCAGCGAGATAGGCCAGGCGATAGGCGTTCACGGCGTTATGCCGGGGCAGAGCATTGGGCAGGTGGCGGCGAACCTTTCGCCGGCGGACATGAGCAGCCAGATAATAGCCGCTATCGACAAGGCGATGGCGTACACGAAGGACTGCCTGGGCGCGACGGACGCGCAGCTGGGCAACGTGAGCCCTGACAACACCTCAGCGCTGATGGTGCTGCAATCCTCGGCGGAGGTGCCGCTGGAAAACACGCGCGCCGGGCTTTACGAGTGGATGGAGGACATCGGCGCGATACTGCTGGACATGATGGGCACTTACTACGGCAGGCGGCCCGTCGTTCGCGAGCGCGAGCTTAAAAGCCCCGCGCGCGACGTTTACGGCAACGCGGTGATCGATCCGGAGACGGGGCTTATAAGCGTTGAAAAAAGCGTTCGGCGCGTGACGGAGCTTTTTGACTTCTCCGTTTTCAAAAGCCTGTGGCTCAAGGTTCGGGCGGACGTTGGCGCGAGCACCTACTTCAGCGAGATAGCGATGGTGCAGACGCTGGACAATCTGCGAAAGGACGGCACGCTCAGCCTTATCGAATATCTCGAGCGGGTGCCGGACAGACTCATTCCGCGCAAGGCGGAGCTTATCGAGGCGCTTCGCGCGCGCCAGGGCGG
Organism: uncultured Oscillospiraceae bacterium; assembly: GCA_934546725.1. GTDB lineage: Bacteria > Bacillota > Clostridia > Oscillospirales > Oscillospiraceae > RGIG6375. The sequence goes on from CAKTED010000164.1 coordinate 3,862, forward strand.
AGAGCAGGCTGCGGGCGGCGCGGGAGGAGTTTCCGCCTCCGGCACGCTTTCAAGGCTGCCGGCCGGCGCGCAGGCGAAATATTCAAGCTTGCCGGGAACGGCGCAGCGCGCGCTGCTGAGCCGGGCGAAGCTTTGAGCGGGGAAGGAGGTGAAGCATTATGGAAAACGAGCGCGATTTTTCCGCCGAGGTGGCGGAGCTTATTGCCGAGAGGCCTGAGCTGGCGGGCGGCGAGCTGCCCGAGGAGGTGACGCAGGCCTGTCTTGACGGCAGGCGGCTGAAGGACGCATTTGACCGCTACGCCGGGGAAAGGGCGGAGCGGGAGGAAATTTTGCGGCAGAACGAGCTTTCCGGCGCGCGCGCCCCGGTGGGCGGCGTTTCCGGCGGCGGCGCCGCTCCTGCAAGGGAGGCGGACGACTTCCTTCGCGGGCTTTACGAGGAGTACTGAGCGCGCGGGGGAACGATGACAGGGTGCTGTGTGCCTCATTGGGGGATTCCACGGGG
>CAKTED010000165.1 GCA_934546725.1 uncultured Oscillospiraceae bacterium
CGTCTCGGGTGTGGCTCCGGCGCGCACAAGAGCCTTCCTCAGCACCTCGGGACTCATGCCCTCCACGCCGAGCAGCCCCTCCCTTGAGGCTGCTCGCTTTCGGCGCTCCCTGCCTGGTATTTCCGGAATATACGCCTGCTTTATCAGGCCCTTATCCACCGCGCCCTTTATGTGGTTTCTTATGACAAAGCCCGCGGAATCGCTGTCCGTAAGTATTATTATGCCGCGCTTTCGGGCTATCGAGCGGATAAGCTCAAGCTTCTCCCTGTCGGAAAAAACACCAAAGCCGGACGTTTCTATTATGATCGTATCCACGATCTGGCTGAGCGCGTTTTTATCATACCGACCCTCAACGATTATTGCCTCTTTTATTTTCAGCCTGTCCATCATCTTTCTCCCGCAAGCCGCAGGAAGAGCGATTTAAGCAGCTCTTCGCCATCTATCGGAGAGTTTTTCATCTGATAATCCGTTTCCGCGCAGGCAAGCACAGCGTTTTCGCACCATTCAAGCGAAAATTTTGCCGCGTTATTCATAAGCAGCCTTGCTGGGTACTCGCTGCGGAAGCCGAGAGTCTTCATCAGAAGCTGCGTGCTGCCGCCCGAATCGCGCATAAGTCTGGCAATATACATGCGCCTGCACTGACTGCCTATCAGTCCGAGCAGCATTACGGGGTGCTCGTTCATCTGCAGCAGCGTTCCCATAAGCTGCGCGGCCTCGTCAAAGCTTTTTTCCGCTATGGCATTTGAAAGCCTGAATACCTGCGCCTCTACCACGGGCACCGCCACGGCGTCTATGTCCGCCCTTGTGATCTCCTTACCTTTCGCATAGGCGGATATTTTTTCGATCTCGGATATGAGCCCGGTCATAAGTCCGCCGCAGAGCAGGATAAGGTACTCGCAGTTATCCCGGTCAATGCTCTGCCCGCCTGCCGCAAAGCGGCGCTGTATCCACTTTATGAGCATATTCTGCTCCTGCATGTTTATCTCATAGAGCTGCGCGTTTTTCCGTATCGCCTCGCAGAGCTTTTTCCTGCGTTTATCCTCGGAAAATTCTATCGTTGCGTATACAAACACAAGGCAGCAGTAATCCGGCAGGTCGCCCAGCAGCGCCATTAGCTTATCGGCGCTCTCGTCCCGGCACTTGTAAAGGTCAAAATCCCTGACCTCCACAAATGTGCGCTCCGCGAAAGACGGAAAGGCCTCCACCGCCTCAACGAGCTCATCCATATCCACGTTCGGCCCGTTCAGCCGCCTGTAATTAAACGCATCGTCGCCCGAACCGAGACTGAGCTTTTTCAGCTGACTCACGCAGCTTTCCTTGATATAATCCTCATCGCCGAATATCACATAGCATTTTTGCAGCTCCTCCGGCGTTTTTATTTTTCTGAAATCCGAATAATCCATGAAGGCCGAGGCCCTGCTCTTATAATCAGCCATTTCAATTCTCCTGTTTGCCAAGTTTTACCGTAACCGTGCCGTTTGTATCCGTCCGATATATGCTCGCGCCCGCATCCGCTATACGCTCAAGCGTCTCCTCCGCCGGATGGCCGTAGGTATTGCGCTCGCCGACAGATATTATGACCACCTCGGGCGTGGTTTCCTCGAGAAGGCGCTCGGAGGTAGAATATTTGGAGCCATGGTGCCCCGCTATGAGCAGCTCAATATCCGGCAGATCGATATATTCAAGAAGCCTGTACTCGGTATCGTAATTCATGTCCCCGGTTATGAGCGCGTCGAAGCTTCCCGAGGTACAGAGCACGGACAGGCCCATTTCATTTTTATTTTTACCTCCGAGCGGAGGAATGATCGTACACACCGCGCTGCCGAGGGTATATTCGTCCGTATCATCGCCGATATAGCTCACGCTGACGCCAAACTTCTCGGCGCAGCTTACCACATATTCGCCGTATTCGTCGCCGTCTTCAGGCTGCGGAACTATCAGCTCGTCAACCTCAATGCGGCGCATCAGCTCAACGGCGCCGTTGGCATGGTCCGAATGCGTATGCGTGAGTATCAGCGCGTCAACCTTTGTCTCCCCCATACCGGCGAGGTAATCGGCAGCGATATCTCCCGCGTTCTGCGAAAGGCTGCCGCCGCAGTCTATCACCGCCGTACTGCCCTGTGATTCTATTACTATGCACTGCCCCTGACCCACGTTCAGCACGGCGGTGTTCATGCTCCCGGCGCGCGCCTGCCGTACATTCAGCCCGATGCACAGCGAGAGCACCACTGCGTTGGAAGCCACAAATACCGTAAGCCTGTATTTCGCCCTTCTGAAGATGGCGGCAAGCGCCAGCTCGGCATACATGAAGACCAGCCACACCCGAATATACATGCTGTCCGTATATACCGATACGAACGGTATTTTTGAGAGCAGCGACGCGGTGCGCCCGATATACCACACAAATCCCGCAGGTATCCATGCCGCTATCATTCCTGCCGGAGCGAACAGCGTGCCGATGATCACACAGATCATGCCGCATGAAAATACAAGCGACGCCGCCCAGAGTATAAGCAGATTTGCAAGCGGAGCAACGATCGATACATACCCGAACATTACGGCAGAGATCGGCACGGTCAGCGCAAGCGCACCGAGAGATGACGCCAGCGTAGAACACACGAAATTCACGGCCATTCTCGATACTCTGTGAGAATACAGCCCGTGAAGCCTCCTGCCCTTCGCAAAGGGCGCGGAAACCGAGGCATATATCCGCTCTCCGAACAGCATGATGCCGAGAGTGGCCGCAAAGGACAGCTGAAGTCCGCCGTTTTTCACGGAAGCGGGGTTTACCGCAAGCAGGATCAACAGGGCAAAGGACAGAGACGTCAGGTCATCGTATTCCCGCCTGAACGCTGCTCCACCCAGGACCATTATCTGCATCACTCCGGCGCGTACAACGGACGGGGCAAAGCCCGTAACGGCCATAAACAGCAGTATCAGCGGCATACACATTAAATTTCCGCGTTTATTCCGCCCAAGCAGCATTTGCAGCAGTCCGACGAGGAACGCAACGTGCATTCCGGATACCGCGACGATATGCGCCGTACCGGTAGCGGCAAGCGTTGAGAACATATACGTCTCTTCGTTCAGCAGGCTTCTGTCTCCGGTCAGTATCGCCGTCATGAACGGAACCGAAAAATTTGGAAATATCCCGGCTATCTTATCTTTGACCGCTTTTGCAGCCACCTTTGGGAAAAACCTCAGCCCGGCCCACCTTGCCTGCCCCGAAACCACAGGCGAGGTCTTTGCATACGCGAAAAGCCGGATGCCCTTCGAAGCAAAATAGTCATTTTCAGTTTTCTCCGAGGCAAGCGTCAGCTCGGCATCAAGCCTTATCACGTCGCCCGGCTTCAGCTCGACGGTATTCACCCAGTACATATAAAGTATCGCGCGCGGCGAGGGTCTGCCCGGCTGTTCGATACGCAGCTCGACCTTTTTGCCATACTGCGTATCCTGCGGATAATCGCAGACTACCGCGTTTATCTCTCCCTCATAGCCGTTCAGCCCTTCCGCCGGGGAAACGAACACCACGTAGTACGCCATGTTCCACAGCGTCCCTATCGCCACGCCCAGGGCGGCAACGCGAACGGCTCCCGCCGCCTTTTTCCTGACGGCAAGGGTCAGAAGCGCATCCGCGGCAGCGACAGCCGCCAGTACGGCCATTCCCCGGAAGCCCAGGAAATATTGACACAAAAAGATTGCCGCAGAGAAACCAGGCGTAAACAGTGCCAGTTTTCTCATTACGGCAATCTCTCCTTTTTTATACGTTTATGCGCCCTGCCGCGCAGCTGTGAGACCTCTCTCCGGCAGCGATCAGCCGGGAGGCCAGGTCATGTCCCGGCCCGCAAGCACATGGAAATGCAGATGAAATACGGACTGACCAGCCTGCTCTCCGCAATTGGATACCACGCGGAAGCTTTCGATGCCCATCTCCTTCGTGAGCTTCGCAATTACCTCAAAGGCATGCGCTACAACGGCGGAGTTTTCCGCCGTTACTCCCGCAGCGGAGGGTATATGCTCTTTTGGAATTACGAGGAAATGCGTCGGAGCCTGAGGGTCAATGTCCTTAAAGGCATAGACCATATCGTCCGAATAAACGCAGGTGGAGGGGATCTCCCCGGCCGCTATCCTGCAAAAAAGGCAATCTGACATATCTGTCGCCGTCCTTTCTCTGTAAAATTTATACCTTTCAGTTCAGCTTATCATGGACAAAGTTATCAACTGTCGCAAGGGCATTATCCAGCGCAAGCACGTCCTTGCCGCCGCCCATTGCGGAATCCGGCTTTCCTCCGCCGCTGCCGCCGCAAATTTTGGAAACGTTTTTGATGATCTCGCCGGCCTTGATACCTCTGGCCACGGC
>CAKTED010000166.1 GCA_934546725.1 uncultured Oscillospiraceae bacterium
CTGCTCGCCCTCTGCGGCCTCGCTGCGGGTTATGGTGCCCCAGGTGCCGTGCATGAACGCGGCCTGGAAAATGAGCGGGCGGTTCATCTTGCGGAACTTGATGGGACAGTGCCAGACCGTGGGCGGCAGGCGGACTACGGTGGGCTTCGTGATAAGCTTTGTCTCCATATGGTCGGGATCATCGCCTATGTAGAACTCAATCTCGGCGTCAAAATCGTCGGGATGCGTCGGGTCGGCGCTTATGAAGAATATGTATTCGTCAACGCCCTGGTGGAAATGCGGCTCCTCCATGTCGTTGGAGGCGGTGAATACCTGGAAGCCGACGTTATAGTTGGCGTTTTCCATGTAAATATCGCCGCGGAAGTAGGCCTGAGGTGAGGGACACCATGCGCCCCATTTCGTCTCCTCCTTCGGCATTGCAAGCACCATTTTTGCCGTTTCGGGCAGCAGGGCTGGCTTTTTGGCCAGCAGCGTCGTGGCATCGGAGTAGGAGATGGTCGTATAGCCGGGGCGGACAACTGCCGTGAGGGAGGAAACGGCCTTTGAGGCATCGTATGCGCCCTTATCGGTGTAGCGCTGAACGCCGTCCTCGTTTATGACCGTCCAGAGAACGTTCTTATATGGCTTTTTGGGAAGTTCGGCTTTTTTTGAGAAGCATCCGCCGCATTCGGTGCATCTCTTCGCGGAGTTGAAAACGCATTTTTTGTTCAGCTCACTGGTGAAGATGTAATCCTGCTCGCCGTCGGCGCGCTCAACAAGCTCAACATAGTCCGCCGTGCCGCTGAAGAGTACGGACTGGAAATAAAGGGGCTTATCCACGCGAACAAAATTGAGCGGACCGTGCCAATAATTCTTCGGAACCTTTATTATGGTCGGCTCGGTTATGACGATTTTTTCCATTCTGTCGAGCGAGGGACCCATGTAGAAATGGATCTCGGCATCAAAGGACGAGAAAACGTCCGGGAACGTAGCGCCGAGGAAAACGACGTTTTCGTCAAAGCAGTGAAAATGCGGAGCCTCGTGAAGGAGCACAGGCTGCTCTATCACCTGAAAACCGCAGTGAATGGTTGAACCGGGGATGTCCTGCTCGCCGCGAAAATATATCTGGGGAGAATGAAGCCAGGGACCCCAGTGAGTCTCTTCGGGCTTGAGCTCGTAAAACAGCTTTTCGTATTTTTCCTGCATATATAAGCCTCCTTGTGAAAAGTGAGTTTTCATTTACCTGCCTATCATGATATAGCAGACGGAGGCAAATGTGAATGTCGCCGCCGCATAAAAAAGTGCGCTGAACGGTACGGGAGATTTGTGCATGAAACGGCAGAGATAAAAAAGAAAATTTAAAATATTGTAATTTAGCTTAAAAGGTGTTAATATATACATATGCCGGGTCTAACGGCGATATACCTTTCGGCGGAGGCTGTCATGAGACTGAGTGCGTGGATAATCAATTATGAGCTTGCGAAGAAGTACGATACCATTCCTCTTATCGTGGATGGGGAGCGGAGCATAGAGAGTGTGCGCCTTTTTTCGTTTGACGGGATGCAGGAGGTCTCGCCGCGATACATCTACGTTGGATCGACGGCGGGCTTTTTCGGCGGAGAGAGCAGCGCGAACGGCGCTCTGCTTGCGGCCGGGGCGGATATGATAATGCTCCGGAACGCCGAGGTGATAGAGGTGCTTAACGACATAATCGTTATTTTCGACAGCTATCGCCGGATCGAGGAGCGCCTTCAGGAGGCGGCCCTGTCGGAAAATCCGTTTCAGAACATGCTGAATGTTATTCATGACTACTTTCAATGTCCCATGCTGTTCGGACAGAAGGACCTACGCATATATGCCATGACGGACTGGTACCCCGAAAGCGAGGTTTACGCCGGATGGGACGAGATGAAGCAATTTCGCACGCTCACGCTCTCAATGATCGCGGCGACGAAAACGCCGAATATGACCCCGTATCCGGAGACGATAAAAACCGTGGCCATCCCGGTTTCGCCCGAGGAGCGGAAAAGCTTCAGCTATCAGATCCGCTCGAACGTATATTGCCGGGGCAGCGTCTGGGGCCACCTTTATATTTATTATAAAAACCTTGCGATTTCGCACGCCGTAACGCAGATGGCAAGATATTTCGCGGACGAATACGGCGCGCTGCTTGACCGCATGACGGCGGCGGATAATACCGCGCGGTACAAAAAATATACCTTCCTGATAGACATCCTCAACGGGGCAAGGGCGGAGCCGGAGAGGGTGGGCGCGCTTAAATGGCAGATGGGCTGGCCGGACGGACAGCAGCTGCGGCTTTATCTCCTGCGATTTGATGCGAGAGAAACGCGCGAGGTGTTTTTTGACTTTTCATATCGCAGCATTGAAAACAGCGCGAAAAGGGAGATAGTGTTCCCGTATGAAAACGATATCGTCATAATATCGCCGCGAAACGGCGAGCGCTGCGAGGAGATGTTCTCCTTCATCCGCAGTACGATCCCGCAGAGCAGGTACTGCTGCGCGGCGAGCTTCCCCTTCTGCGAGCTGACGGATATTACGGAGGCGTATTTTCAGGCGAGCTTTCTGCTCGAGCACCCGTATATCGAGCGCAGCGGGGAAAACGACTTCCTCCGCTATGACGATCATGCCTTTGCCGGACTGATAAAATACGTCCAAAGCAAAGTGAAGTACCGCCTTTTCATCATGCCGGAGCTGTTGAAGCTGCGCGAGCTTGACAGAGAGACCGGTACGGAGTATTACAAAACGCTCTTCTGGTACATTGTGAATAACGGCCACGCCGCCAATACCGCAAAGCAGCTTTACATTCATCGCAATACGCTCAAGTATCGCATGGACAGGATAGAGCAGATGATGCAGGTGGATCTGCTGGACAACGAAATGGTCGCATATCTGCGACTGTGTTATTCTCTGCTGATAAACGAAAACGCTGACGGCGTGGACGAGCTTGAAGCGGACGGCGAAAAGCCCGAGGAAGCCGGGGCGGGAGAAGCGCGTTGACAAAAGCGGAAGCGTTGTGTATAATATGAATACCCCGTACGGTATGGAGGCGCTGAAATGAGACAGTGTATGGATTCGGAAAATCTGCACAGGCGGCTGAAAAAAATTATCGGCCAGGTGCAGGCTGTGGACAGAATGATAGATGAGGACGTTCCCTGCGAGGATGTGCTTGCGCAGATAAATGCCGCCAAGTCCGCGCTGAACGGCTGCGGCAAGGTCGTCCTTGAAGGGCATATAAAGCACTGCGTGCGAGACGGTCTCGAGCATGGCGATGCCGAGAAAACGCTGGAGAGCTTCACCAAGGCCGTTGAACGCTTTGCAAACATGCAGTAAAAGTTTTTTCAACAAAATAACGGATGAAAATAACCTCGCTGAGAGCCTGACTCGCAGTGAGGTTATTTTTTATCCACGGGGCAAAAAAGCTCTTGACAAACATATACCCCTACCGGTATCATGTACCCATACCCCAAAGGGTATATTGGGAGGCGTGAAATGAAGAAACTTATGGAAAAGCTTGAGCACCTCATGGAGCTTGGCGGTACAGAAAAGGACGTCGCGCTGCTTGTAATATCGGGAGCGGCGCTGATCGAGAGCATATTCGACCTGCTCCCGCTGCCGTTTGACGCGGCGTGGGTGGCGATAATTCTCTGCGGCGTGCCGATAGTTCTTGAGGCTGTGATCGGCCTTGTGACGGCCTTTGACATAAAGGCGGACGTACTCGTATCGATGGCGCTCGTGGCGTCGGTCTGCCTGGGGGAGAATTTCGCGGCGGGCGAGGTGGCGTTCATCATGCAGCTTGGCGCGCTGCTGGAGGAGCTTACCGTTGCGCGGGCTCGCGCGGGAATTGAAAAGCTCGTACATCTCACTCCGCAGACAGGGCGGATAATCGAAAACGGCTCCGAGCGGATCGTTCCGGCGGAGCAGATACGGGTAGATGATGTGCTGCGCGTCCTTCCGGGAGAAACTATACCGGTGGACGGAGTGGTGCTTTCAGGTCAGACCTCGGTCAACCAGGCGGTGATGACCGGCGAATCCATGCCCGTGGACAAGGCGGCGGGCGACGAGGTGTTTTCGGGAACCGTAAATCAGTTCGGCTCGTTTGAAATGCGGGCGCTGAAGGTTGAGGAAGACAGCTCGATACAGCGCATGATACGGCTGGTGCAGTCGGCAGGCCGGGGAGCTGGCATCAGGGGGCTGCACCGTCATATACGTGGCGATAGACGGAGAGGCGGCGGTCTTTACGATGGCGGATATGGATGCCGAGGGCCTGAACGAAAAGGGCAATATATGCAAAAATCTTTTTCTGCGCGACGCGAAGGGAAAGAAGCATTTCCTCGTATC